>JASLYX010000003.1 GCA_030739585.1 Candidatus Bathyarchaeota archaeon | reverse complement strand
CAACCCCCCTAGGAGCGTGAAAAATCACTTGTACCATCAACTCGGCTTCCCTCCGCATCCCCTCTTCTATACCTATCCAGCTCTGGGTAGAGCTGCCTGACCACCACGAGGAGGGGCACCGCTATTGCGGTCCCGATAGCCGTCAAGACAAGCCTCTCTATAATTGCTATCGGGAGCACAGAGGCGAAGAAGAGGGGATCGGGGCCGAACATCTGGATGTAGATCAGGTTCCCTAGCATATGGCCCGCCATCGTCGAGGGATAGCAGGAGAGAGCCACCCCCAGGGTGAGAAGCCTCCGGTCACCTCCCCCGAGGTACTCCGAGAACTCCTCCGCTAGCATCCCCCGGAAAGCCAGTATGATGACGAGGCCGGCGACGTGTATCATGGGGACGTAGGGGACTGCCCGCCCTGTGGGTGTCGCGTACCAGCCTAAGATCAGGAGGGCCAGTATCGCTGCGGCTATTTTCCATCCATCCACTCCCCTGACCTGCCTCCGGCTGAGGCATGCAGCCACCAGAGAGGAGACCAACGCCAGCGGGGTGAAGAATAGGCCGACGCCACCTCCGCCTAGGGTCTTCCCAACGAGGGCTCCAAGGAACGCTGTCGGTGGGCCGAGGTAGGGCCCCAGGGCGAAGCCAAAGCCCATCTCCAGGGCTCTGGCCAGGTCGATCTTGGAGCTGGGGACCCCGATCATAGGGAACCCGGGCAGTAGGCTGGCCACGGCGTACACAGCGGCTAAGACCGCTAAAAGAGTTAGAGAACGAGTTTTCATTGTTATTACCTAAGGAATACCAAGCTTCAGGCGTACGGTTATATAATAAAGTTAGTTAATAAGCGGTTTTATTCGAAAATAAAATTTTTCTTAAGGAGATATATCTCAAAAAGGATGAACGTTAGGAGGTATCCATCAAAGCTCCGATAGGGGCCCTTATCGTAAATATATGGGGAAATATAATGAAATTATGGTATTACCGGTTCAGCCCACAACGAAATTCAGAGGATACCGCGCACGTAAGGCGTCTAATTTAGTATCTCTGGGGTGAAGCTCATCGGATGGCAAAGACTCTAAGCTTAGAGATATAAACCCTGTTGGTTAACATAGTTCTTGATAAGATTGTATGTAAAGCCCACATTTATTGATATTTTAAAGGCGAAAAATAGAATCTCCCCTTACCTCTCAAAAACTCCCCTGCAAGAGTATCCTCTTTTATCCAAGGCGCTCGGCTTCAAAGCCTATGTGAAGCACGAAAACTACCAGCCTACGGGGGCCTTTAAGATTCGGGGAGGCATCAATCTCATAAGCCAACTGAGCCCCGAAGAACAAAAACAAGGGGTGATCACGGCCTCCACGGGGAACCATGGCCAGTCAATAGCCCTCGCGAGTAAGATGTTCGGTGTAAAAGCAGTTGTCTGTGTCCAAAAGGGAGCAAACCACGTCAAGATCGAGGGGATAAAGAGCTATGGGGCAGAAATAGTTGAGGAGGGACGGGACTTTGACCAGGCAAGAGAGAACGCAGAGCGCCTTTCCATAGAAAAAGGGTACAGGTATATACACAGCGCTAACGAGCCCCTTCTCATCTCTGGGGTGGGCACAATTGGCCTAGAGATCCTAGAAGACCTTCCTGACTTGGATGTTGTGATCGCCCCGGTGGGAGCAGGCTCCCAAATATCAGGCATTTGCACGTGTTTCAAGACTGCAACCCCGAACGTCGAGATCATCGCTGTTCAGTCAGCTAACGCACCTAGCGTTTATAACAGTTGGAGGAGCGGGAAACTCGAGGTAACGGATTCTGCGAAAACGATGGCTGATGGACTTGCCACCCGGGTCGCTTTTGAGCTACCTGTTAGTATTATGAAGGATCTCCTCGATAAGTTCCTCCTTGTTACAGATGAGGAGCTCGAGGCCGCGATCAGGCTTTACGTAGAAAAAGCTCACACCATCGCAGAAGGAGCAGGCGCGGCTTCACTCGCCGCGGGAATTAAGATCCGAGACAAACTCCAAGGGAAGAAGGTTGCCCTCATCCTAAGTGGTGGGAATTTGCCTGCGGAGGTGCTCAAGGATATTCTGTAAGAGGGGAGGCAAGTGCTCAAGAAGTGGGTAAGAAAGGGTGCCGAAGAGCTCCGGATTAGAGATAAAGCCTTGGATAAAGTTATGAAGCGAGCTCGCAAAGCTAGGATACTATCCAAACAAGCCATCATTAAGGTGCATTCGGGAGAGGGGGTTGAGGCCGAGCGTAGACTTGAAGAGGCATCTGATCTAATTTCCAAGATGGATACTATCATTGCCAAGTATCCCGAACTGGTTCGCTTCGATCAGGTCTCCGCTGCAAAAGAGGAGTTCTCTGAGGCTTCCATAATCGCGGTGCTTACAAAGTCAGGGGAGTTTCCTGATCCAGCAAAACTGGGAGTACCCATGAGATCCTATCTCCTGGGATTGGGAGATGTGCCAGGTGAGCTAAGAAGGCAGGCCCTCGATGCCTTAAGAAGAGGGGACATCGAAACTGCTGAGGCCCGGCTCTCAACTATGCAGGAAATCTATTTGACCCTGGTGATCATGGAGGAGGTACCACTGCTGAAGGGACTTAGACGAAAGTTGGATATCACTCGGGGTGTTATTGAGAGGACCCGGAGCGAGGTAACCGCTGAGGCGGGGAGGCGGAGACTTGAGGAGTGCATGCAAAGATTTACGGACAGGCTTGGACAACTTTAAACAGGAATCCTTATGTTTTTATTTCGGCAAATCCGCTCTTCTCCCAGCTAGAAAGGGAGACTAATATTTTTGCATATATCAACCCAAATGGGTCCAGTATTTCGCCTTGTCTGGCTAATTCTAGCAGACAAGGAGTGAAAAATTTTGTCCAAGGAAAACCAAAAAGATCTTCAATTTTATAATACCTTCACGCGGTCAAAAAAACCATTCAAGTCTTTAGAACCTGGGAAGGTAAGAATGTACGTCTGTGGCCCTACGGTCTATAGCGATCCACACATCGGAAATTTCCGTACCTTTACTGTTGGAGATATTATACGTAGATGGCTAGAGTACAGGGGCTACAATGTATTCCACGTGATGAATATAACTGATATTGATGATAAGACCATCAGAGACTCCGGGGAAGAAGGAGTGAGTCTCGAAAAGTTCACAGAGAGGTACACGGAGTCATTCCTCAGGGGATTAGACCTAATGAATATCAAAAGGGCCCATGTCTACCCGAAAGCCACGGAATACACACCCCTAATGGTTGATTTCGTGACGGAACTCGTGAAAAAGAGAGTTGCATATGTCGCGAAGGATGGGGTCTATTTTGATATCAATAAGTTCCCGCATTATGGGAAGCTCAGCGGGATAAATATCTCCGAAGTTGAAAAGACAGAGAGGATGTCTGTGGACGAGTACGGAAAAGAGAATGTTAACGACTTTGCCCTCTGGAAAAACTCGACCCCCGAAGAGTATGAGAGGGGAATCTATTACGATTCTCCTTGGGGTCCGGGGAGACCAGGGTGGCACATAGAGTGCAGTGTTATGAGCAGAAGTCTATGCGGTGATAGCATTGACATCCACGCTGGAGGGGAGGACCTTGTGTTTCCCCACCACGAAAACGAAATCGCGCAGAGCGAAAGCCTCACCGGAAAAGAGTTTGTGAGGAACTGGATCCATGCCCGCTTCCTAATGATCAATGGACACAAGATGTCTAAGAGCCTTGGAAACTACGTAAGCTTCGACGAGGTCCTTTCAAAGTATACTGTAAACGCCTTCCGCTACTTTTACCTTAGCGTTCATTACAGGAGACCCCTCGATTATACCGAGAAGGCCATGGAGGTGGCCCAGAACTCCGTGAATCGGCTAGAGAATACGCTGGACCTCATCGAGGACGCCTTGCGGAAGAAGGATAAAGACCTCTCCTATGGGGAAAGAGAAAAAGGGTTCCTCAAAGCAATTGAAACCCAACGATTAAGCTTTGAGGCCGCTATGGATGATGACCTAGATACCCACAGGGCCATCGATACCATCCACGCCCTCTCAGGATCAATCAATGAATACATTTCGGGCCCCACAAACAAAGGTATTCTCCTCAAAGGTGAAGCGGTGTTTAAGGAGCTTCTAGATGCGCTGGGCCTCTTCATAAAGAGGGGGAGAGGCGGCGACGACCTCTCAGAAAAACTGATAGGAATAATTACGGAGGTTAGAGAGAAACTTCGAGCGGAGAAAAACTATACGATGGCAGATGTTGTTAGGGACCTTATGGACAAGGCGGGGGTGTTTCTAGCAGACACCAACGAGGGAACAAGCTGGAAGATTAAGAGAGGTTGATTTTCAGTTATTTATTCACTATATCAGTTTATCCCCTAAAGTACGAGGATAGCTCCCCTACCAGAACACCTAATACAAATGGTATCTCCATAACCAAGGCAATGCTAGAGATAGCAGAGGGAGTTTTTCAACTAGAGATACCAATTCGGCGTAACACCCAGAGGAAAACGTATTCTTATCTATTCAAGGACGCAGGAACCCTCATTGACACGGGCATCCAAAATGAGGCTGCATTTGATGCCCTTGTAGCACAACTCTCGAACCTATCCCTTGAAATCTCGGATATTCATAAAATATTTGTTACCCATATGCACATGGATCATGTTGGCCTTATCAGCAGGATCCAGGAAAAGACCTCTGTCACTGTTGTCGCTCTCAAAGAGGCGGATGATGTTCTACGCCAGTGGAAGAATACCCTAGAAACGGCTTTTGAAGATACCCAGATAGAGATCTCTACATGGGGGGGCAACAAGTTCCTCGAAGACTACCACAAGTACGAGCATGTTTTCAGGCGTCCCCGCTGGAAACTTAAGATTGATGAGAAACTGGCTGATAGAGAATGCTTCTATATTGACACCCATTATTTACAGGCATTCTGGACGCCAGGGCATGCCAGGGAGCACCTATGCCTTTATGACGCGGAGAAAGAGATCTTTTTCTCTGGGGATCACGTTCTTCCAAACATCACCTCTCATATAAGCCATCATATCAAATTTGAAGGAGACCCCCTCAAAGACTATTTAAAATCACTCTATAAGATTAGAGACCTTCCGACAAAAACGGTGCTCCCGGGACATGAGAGGATTTTCCATGATCTCGCGGGGCGGGTCTCCTCCCTAATGACTCATCATGAGGGACGTTGCGAGGATATCATTGCCGCGCTAAAGGGGGGTGCTGAGACGGTCTTCGGGGTATCATCTGTTATCTCATGGAATAGCAGGCCCTGGAACGAGATGCAATTCTGGACCAAGAGGATGGCAGCTGCGGAGACATATGCCCATCTTATCTATCTTAGGAATCAGGAGAGGGCGGAAGAAAGAATCCGGGACGGCGTTCTAGTTTACGCGGCTAGCTAAGCTCTAACGCCAGACCTTAATACCCCGCTCGTTGAGATATGTTGCAGCAAGGTTGGCAATGTCCGGGGTCCTAAAGGGAATATGTAGCGCCTTGACTTGGACCATAATCTCCTGGTAACTGATCTCGTTCACCTTCCTTTTGATGATGTATTCTTCAAGGATGGTCTGGGCCACTGTTTCCGCCACTTGGAATTTTGGGCTTAGTAACTTAAAGTGTAGCCTAAGAGATTTGGCCACCTCCTCATTGGATGACCCTTCAAGCGCCCAGACAGTGGGACGAGGACCTCCCTTTGAACTTGGAACCTTGGATACCTTGAGTGCGGGGACCACGATGCCCATTGACCTGAGCCTCTTCAAGGCCCTGTAAGCAGTGGCCTCAGGGAGGCTTAGCTCATTCTGAAGAATCCAAGCGGTGGAGGCCCCATGTAGACAGAAGTATAGGAACACCTCGGCCACTGCTGAGGAGGAAAACACTTGTTCGGTAAAGGTAAGGAGTTCTTGAATGTTCTTGAGTGTTGTCGCGAGGTTGTTCTTCTTATTCAGAAGCAAAAGCTGGCGATAGATAGCGATAAACCTACCGAAGTTGTGCCCTCTCCCGTCATGGGTTTCCGAGCGCTTTTTAAAGCTCATGGTACCGTCTAGATCTAACATACAATTACAGCCTAGACCCCAACCAAGAAATCGGCCGTGGTCTTTCATCATACAACCGTTTAGACAACCTTATAAGATAACTTGTTAACATGTAAACAAGTAAACATTCTAGCGTGTGGTTGTGTTATTAAGGTGCCTCGTAAAACTGTAGCCATCCGTGGGCTCGATACAGAGCTATACCATGAGGTGTTCACTATGGCAAAAAAGGATGGCAAACGGGTCAGTGAGGTGATGAACCAAGCACTCACGGACTTCCTCAAGGGAGGCCACCAGAATGGCAAGGCTAACTTAAACGAGGAAAAAAACTCAGGCACATTTACTCTCAAAAATGAGGGGGAGATCACTCTCTCCAAGAAGGATATACTAGGCCTCAAGAAGGAAGTGGGTCCATTCAGAATAGAAACTTCGGGACGCCTTACCTTCGAAAAGGACCTTAACAAGAAAACTATGGAAAATATAAAGAGGATAGTCGTCCACGACGGGGTCGTCGAGGTGCCCTCTGCCCTCTACCCCCAACTTCTTATTATATCCGATATCTTCGGTAAGATCGAGAAGTATTAACACCAGATGACCCCTCTCCGTCTTTTATGAGGTGCGAGGGGGATGTTTTGATGCCTTAAAATGAGACCTCCTAGGCCAGGCGCTTTTCTGTGAAGGCATCATAGACTAAGGGAGGTTCTTTGAACTTAGTCACATTGAGCTCCAAGTCAATGTCCTTAACACCACCGATAAACCCCTCTTTATGGTGAGAGAGTAAGAGACCTCTGGTATTAATCCCCGGGAGATTAACCTTCGATTATTTCACATAATTGTATATATGAATCACAAAAAACGTGAAACCTTATCGTCATCAATTTTGCAAAAAAGCCATACATAGTGCAGGGTATACGATAATAAAGACACACTTTCCTATCTGGGAGTGAAGATGGGTAATATCGAAAAGGTGGGATGAAATTCATAGCACTCGAGTAATTCAGGGAAAAGTGGAGATCTATTTTTGGTCATAAAATTCAGTTCAGAAGGCTACATGGCAGACCTCAAGACTTTTGTGTTGATAAGCTGACCCCATCAGCTTGCTAGAGTAGTGGAGTTGGCGGCCTGTGAGTCTACCCAAATTTCTTGAAGTCAATGGGTATAACTTTATGGGTCTGGAGGTCTACAATTGGAGCGACTCCGATCGTTGGTGTAAGGTTGACCCGTACCTGGAAGGGTGTTTGATTCTGCCAAGATGCAGAGGCAATTAAGGTTGATCCTTTATATTTCTTGGTTCCAAAAATGTGGATATGCCCCATATGGAAGATATCGGGGGTAGTTGATATCACTAATCGGTCCTCCCTCTCCGGGGCGATAGGTGTCGAACTACCGTAGGTGGGGGCTACGTGTCTGCAACGAAGGAGAAGTTCCATGCCTTCTACCGGTTTTTGAAATTCGAGACCGGGGGCATGTGCCAAGATCTCGTCAAGGGCCTTTCCGTGACTTATGAACGTCTCAACGTTATGAAGTTGGAGACGACTTGGATTCCCGTAGAGGTGAATCCTTGCGTTCTCGTCTAAGACCTCAGCGTATTCCCGGGAGAGTGGATCCTGGGGTAAACTCTTCCTGACTGCGTCGTGGTTGCCTGGAATAATGATGATCTCAACATATTCAGGGAGTTCCTGAAGAAGCATCCCTGCGATCTTGTATTGCTCCCGTATATCTGTGATCTCGAGTTCCCTTATTTGGTTTGGATAAACCCCGATGCCATCTACGAGGTCCCCGGCGATAATTACGTATTTTACCCGGCCTGCGAGCTTCTTGGACTGCAGAGAACCTAATTCGAGATTCATCCAACGGGTGAAACGATCAAAGAGCTCTTTATTGAAGTGGATGCTACCAATATGGATGTCCGATAGAAACGCGGCACATAAAGGCTCTTTTGATCTGTTTGGGGGTTTACTTGGAATATCCGGCCAGATAAAGTCTTTAGCGACGAGGAGGTCCTGACGGTACTTAATAGCATCTATACAAAGAACCTGATCCTGGAGGATAGAAAGCCCTTTTCGAACCACTTCGCTGTCTGTCGCCATCACGGTGATTGAATCCTCCCGATCCTCGATGTCTAAAAATAAACGATGACCTCTAGACCTCCTTGTTGTTACAATGCCGATAACCTTCAACTTTGACTTGAGGGGCATTTTTAACGCGCTTTTAATGGAGACTGCGTCTCTGACATCAATCCGGTGACGGAGGATACGCTCCAACTTACTGAAACGATTCCGGAAAAGCTCTAAGTATCCGTTAATGTTACCTTCGGGTTCCCCCGGAATATTCTCGGGTAAACGTATCAGTTCGTCGTATTCAGCAGCTAGGGGTTTGGTCCGGGGGGTGCGGGAAGCAAATGTGAAGGCTTTGGGGATCCTCTCATCTTTCTTGTAGACATCCTGAAGAAAGGCCTTGTCTAGAATCGTTATTTCTGGTGAAGTATTAGAAGCGTGGGTAAGTGCGCCTTGAACACTTTCCCCGAGGCTCTCGCCTTCTAAGGTCTTGAGATACTCAAACCCGTCTGCTGTAAGCTGGTAACCAGCCTTTATGATATCTTCAAGGACTTTCCTCAAATTTTCAGACACAAAAATAATCTCCGGAAGATGATAAAGATAAAACTGATTAAATCATTTTCGCGAGCTCGCGGTAATCCTCCCGTGGTGGGCTCCATGACTCGTAAATGATTGTTAGTTCATCTCCGGTTACAAATTTGTGTATTTCGTTTGGCGATACAACCCATGAATGCCCTGGCTTGACTTCTAACTCTATCTCGCCACATGAAAGAATCCCTTTTCCTTCTATACAGGTTCCTATCTGTTCGTGATGATGGGAATGATTTGGAAAGGTTACGCCTGGTTGGGATGTGATCCGGATAAAGGTCATTCGCTCACCATCACCTATTAGTTCCATCATAGCACCTTTCACAGGACTAAATTTAGGTGCGTCACCTATTCGAGTTGACTTCATGAATTATCAGGATGGTTTCAACTAATATAGCAATTAAGAATTGCGGAGATGATTAAAGGTTCATCTCGTTTCGAGAATTATAATTTTTTACAAGCTCCATTATTTCTTTCCTAAGGTAATATCTGTAGGGCATGCTATTGCTATTCCTGTCAATGAAACCTTTATCAAATAATTTCTTTAAAACTCTTGCAGTATGTTCTCGGGTCTTTTTGATTCTTTTGCGGATCTCCGGAACAGACCCCTCCGCCAATTCATCAATTAAAATAAGCACTTCAAATTCCGTTGGGGTAAGTTGATCTAGGACATCCTTCTGTTGAAGGGGTATGGGCGCATCTATTGAAGCCGGCAACATAGATACTGGTCTTTTCGAAATCACCTGAACCTCTTTTCTAAGGTCATTTATTGTATTTTTCGTATCTTCGAACATATTAGTTAAGATTTTTCTTTCAGCTTCGCCTGATATAGAAGCCGCTATGGCCTTCCTGCTCATGTTTAAGGCTTGAAGAGCTACATCATAAGTTTCTGATGCTTCGCCCTTCATACCAGAAATAGCTTTACTTAACCTAGAGACCTGCTTATTGTAGCCGTTAGTTATTCCTTTTACTATTAATTTAGATTTAGTATATTCCTCATGAGCTAGACGGATCTTTTGATAATAAATAAAAGATGCAAAAAAAGTTACTGTAAAAAGCATTAAGGTTGCAAAAAATAATTCCATTTTTTATTCCCAAATAATAAGGTTGACAATAACAGAAATTGATGATGATGTATATGATTGTTTTTATTCTTATGATATAAAAATAACATAATATAAGAATATTAATAAAAAAAAGTTATTATTATCATATAAGAATATCAACTATTTGTTAGGATTCAAGTTCTTAACGGTTATTCTTAATAGGAGAGAGAATTTTGTTAAAATATTTTAGTTATAATTGAGGTACTTTGATTGTTAATAAAAATGAATTATTGAAAAATCACATGTAACTTCTATGTGATTTGGTGTGATATCCAGGAAATCATATGATATCACACTAATATAAAAAAAATTTTGAAAAGTAAATGTTTTTTTTGCCGATAAATATAAAATCCCCTAAAATTTATACATCAAATTAATATTTATCTTCTCTTTTCCAAATTATTGAATAAAAAGGCCTTTTTTATCAATTATAGACAATTATGACTATATAACTAAGAATTATTCAGAAAACAGCTTTATTTTAACCCGATCTATTTATTCATCAATAAATTTGTTAGAGTAGATTTTTAACTTGTGTGATTTATTGTGATATCACAAACTTTTGAGGTTTTTAGGGTTAGCCAAAGACTCTAAACCCTTCATTAATTCAAGTTCTAATTTTTTTAATCTTAAATTTAAATTTGAATTATTAGATTTTTCAATAAATGAAGTATATTCACTTAATTTATCTGCGATATTTTTGTAATCTTCAAAAGGGTATGTATCATATATTCCAATATAACTTAACAAGATTATTGTATAAATAGACGAAATTATATTTTTTCGTCCCTGATTCAAAGTACGGCCAAATGATCCCCTACTTACCTTTTTTGACCTTAAAAGTGCCTTATTATCATAATTAATATGATTAGAGCTCATATTTTCCGAATAATGGTCAATTAGAATGCTTTCGAATTGTATATTAGTTAAATTACTGTTTTTTAATAAAATAGAAATAATAGGATTTCTATTTATATTATTAATCATTTTTTGAACCTGGTTAAAAATATTTTACACCTCTATACCTCATAACTTTACATCCTAAATTATAGATACCTGGTATACAAAAGTGTATACAATTTCAAAAGTCATATTAGTCTTTTTGTCCTTAAGGTTTTTTTATATTTAATCTCCAAAATGATAAATACTACAAATAAAATAACGATACTTTACATTTTAATGTAATTTAGACCTAATCAGAATCTTTTTACATAATAAACATTAATACAAAACATGTTTGGTACTGAATCCCTAAATATAGACCCTATAGAAATTTCGTCTAAAATTACCAAGTTTATTTCATATCAAGTACATAAATCCGGATTAAATGGAGCTATAATCGCAGTAAGTGGCGGAATTGATTCAGCACTTACACTTTCCTATTTAGCAAAAGCCTTAGGACCTAAACGTGTACATGCAATTACTATGCCTGAACGTGACATCACATCTGAACGTGATATCACGGATGTGATTCATCTTACGCAACTTTATGATGTAACATGTGACATCGTAGATATCACGCCTATCCTAGACTCCATAAGTAAAACCCTTCCTTATCACAATAAATGTGATAAATTATCTACAGGCAATATTAGACCACGGATTCGGATGTTAATTTCCTACCATTACGCAAATACCCTAAGAATGATGGTTGTTGGAAGTTCTAATAAAACAGAGCTTTTGACCGGTTATTTTACAAAATATGGGGATGGGGGGGTTGATTTGATGCCTTTTGGAGACCTTTTTAAGGGTCAGATAAAGCAACTAGCGAAATACATGGGAATACCCCCCAAGATCATAAATAAAACCCCAAGTGCTGGACTTTGGCCTGGGCAGTCTGATGAAAAAGAAATGGGAGCAACCTATGATACCATCGATATGATCTTGTTAGACTATAAGAACGGCTATACCTCGCAAGATATTTCCTTACGAACTGGTGCGGATTTAGAAGTAGTTAAGAGTATTCTTAACCGGGTAAAAACAAATGAGCATAAGCGTCATCTCCCGTTAATCTTAAGACTATCTTCCCTCACCTGATGATCTAAAATCTCAATGGTGAAACTGTAATGGGACGCAGAAAAAAACAGGTAACAAAATACATTCGGAGGGCCTTACCAGAGCTCTTTCTATGTCCTCGATGTGGCAAAAATACTGTGAAGGCAAGCATCAATAAGGCCGAGAGCAAAGCTACAGTGATCTGCAGTAATTGCTCCCTCAGGACAAGCTTCGCCGCCACTAGAAACTTAATGTCCGTAGATGCCTACTGTACTTTCATAGACCAATATTATACTCATGGGAGCCAGGAGGAAGAGGAGATTGCTTGATTCTGTTGAAAATCAAATTAAAGAAGCAATAATTGATAAGGGGGCTATCCACATGACACTGTTGGACCCCCAAAAAATAGGCTCTAAGAAAAGCGTAGAGATTGCCTCTGAGGCGAAAAAAGGTGGAACATTTGCGCTAATGGTGGGTGGATCGACTCTAATCTCTAAGTATGATCTCGATGTTGGAATCAAGAAAATCAAAGCTAAAGTAGATATTCCTATAATCCTATTCCCTAACGACATCACGGGAATAAGCAAGTATGCAGATGCTATTTGGTTTATGTCCCTTCTTAATTCAAGGCTCACATATTATGTTATAGATGCCCAAGCGATGGCGGCATATACCGTGAAAAGTTATGGATTGGAGGCGATACCATTGGGTTACATTATCATTGGGCCAGGAGGCACCGTTGGTTACATTGGCCAAGCAAGAGGCATTCCATATGACCGCCCAGAATTGGCAACTGCATACGCCCTTGCATCCCAGATGCTTGGTACCCGTTTCATATACCTTGAGGCAGGGTCGGGGGCTAAGGCTCCTGTCCCTTCCACTATGATAAAAGTTGTGAAGAACCAACTAGACGTGCCTCTTATTGTTGGGGGGGGAATTAGAAACGCATCTATGGCTAAAAAGGCCGTTGATGCGGGTGCTGACATTATTGTTACAGGAAATCTAGTTGAAGAGAATAGGCTAGTCAGGGAAAGCATAAACGAGATAGTGTCTAGTATAGAGTTTAGGTGATACTCTGACCTCATTCGAGAGCTTCTTTAATGCACTTAAAAAGGTCCTTCTGAAGCCCCGGTTATATGACGTTTGGCCCGATTTTGAACCAGTTTACGAAGAAAATGAGTACTCTTGGACCCCCCTCAGGGGGCTTGGGAACACGCTCTTATTGAACTGCGGGAGTTGCGATGGTCCATCAGACGTGCGCCATGTTCGCTGCAAGGAGTGCGTCGGGAAGAGAAGCGGGATCGCGTCTGAGGCTTATATTTCATCGACAGGCCGGGAGCTTGAAAAGTGGCCCACTATCATGCTCTGCAGAATCCATAGCCCCGAATAGCGGAGAGTCTACATTGACAAAAATCTCAATGTCCTCCGAAGCCGCGGAATATTTTGACTCCTTAGTAGACGGGCTTAACGATCTATACGATGTAGCTCGTAATGCAAAAAGGAATGGTCTAGACCCTAGCCTTGAGCCCGAACCTCAGATCACTCATGATATCGCTGAGCGCATTGAAAAGCTCATTGGTCCTTCAGGCATCAGGGACAGAATGCGCGAGCTCGAGGGTATGGACCGTCGTGCCATGGCCTTTAAAATCGCAGGTGAAATCGTGGAAGGACGATTTGGGAGGCTCGAAGCAATAGACGCGGCTGACCAGGCGGTTCGAACGGCCCTCGCCATTGTGACCGAGGGGGTCACTGTAGCCCCTATTCAAGGCATCCCAGAAATAAAAATAAAACAGAACTCTGACAAGACGAGCTATCTCGCAGTATATTTTGCGGGGCCCATTCGACCAGCAGGAGGTACCGCCCAAGCCCTAACCCTTGTAGTTGCCGATTATGTTAGACGGATGCTGGGCCTTGACAGGTTTAAACCATCAGATGACACTATAGGCAGGTTCATTGAAGAGGTGACACTCTACAGGCAGAGGGTGAGGCGGTTTCAGTTTCATGTTACCGAAGCCGACCTGGACTACGCGCTCAGGTGCCTCACAGTGGAGGCAACTGGGGTCTCCACTGATCATTTCGAGGTCTCCAACTATAGGGATATTCCTGGGATTGAAACAAATCGTCTCAGAGGCGGGGCCCTTATAGTTGTCATTGATGGCATCGTGGGGCGGGCAAAGAAGCTACATGGGATTTGCGAGTCTCTCAGGTTGGAGGGTTGGGATTGGCTGGTCAATATCGGAAACAAACCGGCAGAAATTAACTCTAAGAAGAAGCCTGAGGCAAGCTTTATGGCGGAAATCATCGTCGGCCGGCCCGTCTTTTCTTTTCCAAACAGAATTGGCGGCTTCAGGCTAAGGTACGGCCGCGCTAGGACTACAGGGCTTGCCGCTGTGGGAGTTCACCCAGCAACTATGATCATCCTTAACCGATTCCTCTGCACCGGGGTCCAGCTTCGTATAGAGCTCCCTGGGAAATCTGCAGCTATTACACCAGTAGACTCCATTGAAGCTCCCGTTGTCAAGCTCAAGGATGGCTCAGTCGTACGCATAGAGACCGAGAATGAAGCCAACAGGCTTTTTGAGAGAATTGAGGAGATTCTTTTCCTCGGGGATGTTCTAGTTAACGTTGGAGATTTCCTCCAGAACAATAAGACACTGTTAAAGTCGGGTTACGACGAGAACCAATGGGTACAAGACCTGAGGCACACCATAAACAAAAGCAGTCTTGGAACCCCGATTAGCACCACGAGACTTGAAGCGTTTATAGCGAAAAAAGACACAATACCCAGTCCCATTGAAGCTATTACCTTGACAGAGTTTGGAGTACCCCTCCACCCGAGGTATACCTATACATGGAATGCTGTAACTCGAGAAGAATTATTAAGGCTCCGAAATGCCCTTGCGGAATCATGGCCATCCCAAGCCCCTTATGAACTTAGGTTAGAACCCGAAACTAAGAGAATCCTAGAAATGCTCCTGATACCTCATGACTATTTTGGAAGTATGGTGGGCCTTGACATGGTCGCCCCAATTTTAGAAAAACTTCTCAGATTATATGAATCAAAAATAGACGTAGTGGAAGGGACGCCCTTGGAGATTGTTAGGGCCCTTTCAGACATCGACATCAGGGATAAGGCGCCTGTTCATGTGGGTGCCAGGATGGGGCGCCCTGAGAAGGCAAAAGAAAGGAAAATGTCCCCCTATGTTCATGGCCTCTTTCCCATCGGTAGTGCCGGGGGTGCACAAAGGAATATTTTAAAGACTAAAAAGGGACAGACTACCGCTATTCAAATCTCTGCCAATTACTGCTCCCAGTGCGGGACACTTTGCTACGGGGTCTGTTGCCACGTCTGCGGGGAGACAGCTATTGCGCGAAAAAGATGTCCTAGATGCGGGAGGGCAGTTGATACCATGGTCTGCCCAGTCTGCAAAGTGGAAACTAATTGCAGTCACTCAACGGACCTAGACCTGAGGAGCCTTTTAGATCAAGCCTGGAAAAAGATTGGAGCCAAGTTAGGAGAACAGCTCCCGGCACGATTCAAATGTGTAAAGGCACTCATGAATAAGAATAAGACTGCGGAGCCCCTTGAGAAAGGTTTTCTCAGGGCTCGTTATGATCTCTCAGTCTTCAAGGATGGCACATTAAGATACGATCTCACTGATGTTCCTCTCACCCACTTTACCCCCTCAGAGGTTGGAGGTAACATAGAGCAGCTCCGGAATCTCGGGTATATCTATGACATGCATGGGAATCCCTTGAAGAATGCCGATCAGATGTTAGAGCTCAAGGTCCAAGACATCGTTTTACCAGAGGATTGCGGCGACTATCTTGTCAAGGCCTCGAAGTTCATAGATGACCTCCTTACATTATTTTACGGCGTAGATCCCTACTACCAGATCAATGAAAGGGGCCAAATGGTGGGGCAACTCATCCATGGACTTGCTCCCCACACCAGCGCTACCATCATAGGACGTGTTATCGGTTATACCAGAACCCGAGTTTGCTATGCACATCCCCTATGGCATGCAGCAAAGCGCCGTAACTGTGACGGAGACGAGGACGGTATTATGCTGGCGTTGGATCCCCTTCTCAACTTTAGCCGGGACTTCCTCCCAGAGCAGAGCGGAGGTCTCATGGATGCGCCTCTCTATGTTATCCCCGTGCTGAACCCCAGTGAGGTAGATAAGGAAGCCCTCAATGTCGATGTAATGTCTGCATATCCCCCTGAATTCTATTCGCTTTGCGAGCAGGGTGCAAACCCTAGAGAGTATGCCGCCGTTATCGAGACTATCGGAGACAGGATTGGGTCGATCGGCCAATTCCAAGACATGAAGTACACCGAGGTTTGCAGTGATATCAACCTAGGGGCTCATTTCGGGGCATATACTACCCTTAAGTCTATGCTAGAAAAACTAGAGAGTCAGCTGGATCTAAGCGAAAAGATCTGGGCTGTAGACGCTGAGGTCGTCGCGCTCAAGGTGATAACAAGTCATTTCATGAAGGATATCTTCGGAAACCTCAGGGCTTTCACCAGTCAGAAGTTCCGTTGCATGGGCTGCAACCGGAAGTACCGGCGGGTCCCACTTAAAGGGGTATGCCTTCGCTGCGGTGGCAAGCTAAGCCTCACCGTGTACAAAGGAGGCATTAAGAAATACGTTTCTCCCGCTCTGAACCTCGTACAACAGTTTGACTTAGATAGCTATTATAGCGATAGGCTGTTCCTCGTAAACGAAGAGCTCCAATCACTTTTCCGTGAAGAAGAGGATGTAAAGGAACAGCTTGATAAACAGATCAGTCTTACAGATTTCATGAGAGGTTAATAACAGTAGACTAAACCAAACCTTTTTCTCCTAGTCTCCATTCAAGAAAAGAGATGCTTAAATGAGCAAGAAGAAAAAAGAGAGCACTCCATCTATGCCTGCTTCTAGTGCGGGACTGATGCGCTTCTTTCAGGACGAGGCATATGGCATAAAGATAAGGCCAGAGTTCGTTCTAGGGGGAGCTATTTTACTCGTCCTTAGTGTAATCGTAGCCCATGTAGTTTTCTAACCCCTGTAATAGTATTTCTACTTCTTTTGTCCTGATGAACCCTTGAAAGACTAACGCCTATAATTTGATTTGCTGGGAAGAGGGTTTCATAGATAGACCTCTTTGAACGCAGCGCGTATCTTGGAGTCTACTGCTCCCTTTTTTGTACCTTTCTTTCCCATAATATTCTTTTCTTAGGGATTTTATTATTTTCAGGCCTAGGACCCTCATGATATTTACACTTGATATTAGGTTGAATCCACACTCTGGTCTCCATTTTGGCTTGCTGAGCGTAGCATTACCCTTAGTAGATAGAGAACTTGTGGCGATTTTCTTTATTCATCGGGGAAAGCAGCCCTTCATAAATCTTCGACTGTTTTTGATAGGCACTTTCGTGGTGCACTGGATGTAGAATTTTAATAAGGGAGAGCTTTATAGAAAATAAGAAATGAACAACTCACCTCTCAAATCTTCTAGGGATTTCGTTGTCGTTGGGCTTAAGCCCATCATGAACTACGTGGTTGCTTGTATGACCTTATTCAACGCAGGCACAGAACATGTTATCTTGAGGGCGAGGGGGCGGCATATCACTAAAGCCGTGGACGCCATCAACATGCTTCAGAGTGTCTTTCTAAAGGATCTTGAGGTTGATAAGATTGAGATAGGAACGGATAAGCACATTGGAGAGGAAGGAAAAGAGCGGTTTGTTTCCACCATAGAGATCCGGATCGCCCAGCCCTCATATGCGAGCGTTTACTTGAGAGAACAACATACTCAAATAGAGGCGCTAGAGGGAGACCAAAGTGATGATTGAACATAGCTTTGAGGGTTCAGAGTCCCCGCATATATTGTGACTGGACTAAGTTTTTTTCTTACTTCTTTTCCACTACGATCCGGGTAAACATCCCGGAGCTAACCTGCAGAAGCCCGTCGAAGGGCTCTCGGATATTGCAGTTCTCTATCCGGACTTGGGTCCCCCCGGATAAACCCTCTACTTGGTCCACTAGGTCCCTCCAAAATGAGACTCGGACCTCTCCGGTGCCGTCATCAATGCGGAAAGATGCAACAGTGGCAGGGCCCCGAGATGTCTCAACCTCCCTAACCTCGGGGGGCTCCAAGACGGTGCCCCGGACATGAATATTAGTCTGGCCCTCCCTTAGTTCCCCGAGGGGGACAATCTTGGTATCTAGGTTTGACTCAGCGATCTTGATATCTTTAGGGTTGATCTGGAGTTTACCTCTCTGGCCTATATTTAGCCCTATATCCCCAAGGCTGAGCCGAGTGTAGCCGTTCTCTATAGAGATGATAGTGCTGGGCTTTATGTCGTCAACCATCTTAACGTCGTCATCCCAGAGACTGAGTCTCACGTTGCCGGTTTCATCCTCGAGGAGGACCGAAATGACCCTTCCAGAGCCCCCGTCTCGTCTGTTGAACTCTCGTATACTACCGATGTTGGTGATCCTGCCTACGGTGTTGACGTTGTTCATCCCCGTTCTAAGGTTCCCGATCTTGGTCCACTTGGGGACGGGATTCACAGGCATTGTACCTATCTCTAGGACCTCTAGGATGGTCCCATAATTACTGTGGACCTCAAGGCTTCTATCCTGGCGTTCTCTGGCGTTCCCTCCGGTAACCCTAATCCTAGTGCCGGGCTCCAGCCCTTTTATTTCATCTACTTTATTGTCCCAGAGGACTAGATTGATCCTCCCCTCTCCTTCTTCAAGGCTGACACGGGCAACCCGGCCCTCTGAGCCGTCCTGCCTGTTGAATTTGGATACTGGGGACTTGTCCATTATGACTCCTATGAGGTTCACCGTTCCCGGGTTGAATATCTCCCCTGGGGTCTTGTAGAAGCTCTCTAGGTCCGGGTAGTCGTTTTCTACGGCGTCCAAGGGCTCCATGTAGATCTGCCCCCGATTTCCTACGTTTATCTGGATTTCTCCTCTCCTTTCGCGGCTGTATCCATGGAGAACTCGGACAATCTTTCCTGGGGCCACTTTGCTCGCGGAGACCTGGTCCGCTTTGTTGTCCCAGAAAACAGCAGTTACTGAGCCCGTAGAGTCCCCTAGGAGCATATTAAGGACTTTTCCCTCTGTTCCATCCGTTCGGGTGAAAGTATGGGGTAGGGAGATGAAAATCACCCTTGCTGTGATAGAGACATCACTGAGCCCAGTAGTGAGATCACCTATCTTCACCTTAGCCTCGATGCGCTCCCCGGCACCATCAAGACCCAGGTTTGAGGCTACAAGGTGGGTAGCGGCCTCTTCGGTGAGGAGCCCTGCAGCCTTTGCTCGCTCCTCATCAATAAGTCTCTCTACAGCCTCCCTAGTTAGGTTGGGCCTCAAGGCCAGTATCCTTTTTATGATCTCTTCTACACTTGACAATACGACACCTATCTCATCCTTCTGCGATTTAGGAATAAAATTGCTACGCTAATCTTCATCTTTTTGGATAAAGAGATGGAGGAATCCCAGACCTAGGGTGATCACGCCCAGGAGTATGGACATTTGCTGTAGGAAGTTGAAGAAGGCAGGGGACGTCATGCTTCGAAGAGATCACAACATGACCCATATTTAAGCTGTCACTTACGATGCTTGATCCGCTGAGAGGCGACGCCAATCCTCCATGAGAGGCTCATACACTTCATCATCTTCCCGGATCTCCTCATACTCATTGAGGGCTTCTGAGAGTCTCTGCGCTAGGAGGTGGTAGCAGAGTCCAGCCTCCCCATCAACAACTCTGAAATAGAAGTCGCTACAGTCGCAGTACCCGGAATAGGGGAGCACTTGATATTCGCTTCCCCGACCAACGACGATCCAGACTACCCGACCTGAGCGCTCAAAGATGTACTTTTTTACTCTTTTCTGTCCTACGATCCTCCAAGCCTTATCGAAGCGATCTGCAAGGCTTGACCTGAGACGATCCCATTGGGCCTTAGTGAGGGTTGGCGTGGCTCTTAGCTCATCGCAGATTTGCTCTAGGACCCGTCGCTCCTCAGTGATTGCCAGTTTGAATCTCCAGGGATATCTTGATGCCTCCCTTTACAACTTTTTTGTCAGTAGAGGGTTAGGAACCGGGTTTAAATTGAACGTCGCAGGATATTGGGCGGGGATCCAGGTGTTCAAGCTTCTCACTCCTTGGCCGGCGATGCTCATTGAGGCTGGAGAGAGGATCCTCTTAGCTACTGACTTTCATTTGGGCATTGAATATGAGCTCGCGAAGATGGGTATCAGCATCCCTTACCAGACCAACCGCTTTCTTAGGGAGTTCATGGATCTGGTGTTGGAGCATAATCCCGATAGGGTCGTCATTCTCGGAGATCTAAAGCATGGTGTCCCTCTCACTAGCTTTCAGGAGAAGAGGGAAATCCCCCGATTCTTTAACGCCCTTCTTAGTGAGGTTGATAGGGTTAGTCTAGTTCGGGGCAATCATGACGCGAACATCCAGAACCTCGCCCCCGAAGAGGTAGAGATTCATCCCAGCCGGGGCGCCCTCTTTGGAGATGAGTATCAGGTCGCAGTCCTTCACGGCCACGCTTGGCCTTATCCCCCGCTCCTCGCGGCAGACCTTATTGTCATGGGACACAACCATCCTGCAGTCCAGTTAAACACGCCTTTGGGTGTGAGGTTTACGCGTAGGGCTTGGGTGAGAGGCAATCTTGATCCTGTGAGCCTCGCGGTGGCACTCATGGGATTTGAGAAAATAAAAGTGAAGGAGAATCCCTTGGCCTCCTTCGAGGCGGCTTTCGGTACAATTATCCGCCCCCCTCAATTAGTGATTATGCCTACGTTTAACGATCTCATGGGGGGGATTCCTGTCAATGCAGAGACACCAAAGGGCCTTCTGGGTCCCCTATTCAGGTCTGGAGCTGTTAACGTTGATGATTTTGACGTCTATCTGCTGGACGGAGCGTTCCTAGGGAAGATCTCGTTTCTTAGGACCTTGCTTACAGATCCCTTTTACATGAAGTAGATGAGAACTTTGAACCTAAAAAGTATTGTAAAACCTCAAGGGAACGTTGGCATCCGCGCACGAATCCGTTTTTCCGTCTGGATCCACGAGAATCGGCGAGGGTTGAAGGTCCCTGTTGTCCCCGTGAGGCTCTTATCTGCCTCAAATCAGTTTTTTAATATCCCAAAAGGGACAATCTCGTGATGGACTGCTTAGAAGATGATATTTAGGAAAACGAGCCTGCACTCCTTAATTTTCCAAGCTCTCAGCGCGTGTGAATTAGACCCCCTTTTAGGAAGATCAAGTAGGAAGAGGACTCCCCACGAGATGTAGCTTTTTCTGTCTCCCTGCTAAGAACCTCAGTTTTCCCTTGGTGAATACAGCGTCCTGCTCAAGAGACATGCGGATCTGTTTTCCTCCCCACTCAGGAATACCGCATCGTACGTTGAGTTCAATAGAGTAGCATGTATCGTTGAAAAGCTCGTAGTCCCCCATCCCTGGGACGCCCCTCTGGTTATCCCAGAGCCCTATAATAGGCCCCGCGGCGTGGCCGTGAAACCCGATAGGATGAGTATAGATGCTGGCTTTGATCCCTTCCGTCTTCGCTTTCTCCCGTGCGGCTTTCAAGATTTCGTTTCCTGTTCTGCCGGTAATCATGGACTCGGCATGGATGTCCTGGAGCCTATTGCCAAGGGTTATTGCCTTTTTAAGGCCCTCAGGGGCGTTGATTTCCCCCGGCTTCAGGACGTATGCGTTTTGCTGGACGTCAGTATGAAGCCCAAGATATCTGAATCCAACATCGCAGTGGATAAGGTCACCCGGCATGATAGTCCGCCGCTCTCCCTCTATCTTGCTGCGTCCCATTGGGATCATATCAACGTCCTCGGCCTGCAGGTCTATACTAGGTTGGAACCAGGCGAGGAAGCCAAGGTCACGGATCTTCTGCCGCATCCACCACGCTACGTCATCAACTGTGGTGATCCCGGGGGTGATTATTCTGCTTGAGAAGGCTTCTGCGATTATGGCGTGGGTGATCTCCACGAGGCTCTCGTAGGCCATGACCTCAGGGAGGATCCGTCTCTCCAGCCAACCACAGGTAAGCCTCCAAGCGCCCTTAGTTCTAGCCATGTACTCTTTACCAAGGGCCTTCTCGAGGTAGATGTAATCGCTGTGAGTAAGGCCGTCGCTATACTGGGTCATCTGGGATGTGTTTATTCCGATTGACTCAGGATCTCGTTCTCGGACAATCCTGCCGAGGCATACATGCTGTTTCTCTTTCTTGGGGTCCCAGACGGCCTTATAGAAGCCGGGGGACCCTGACTTAGAGACAGTAAGTCTCTCTAGCTCCCCGTTCTTTAGGTGGAAGAGGAGGATCGTGCGCCTTTTTGCGTATAGGGTAGGCTCTGGTGTCAATGAAAAATATGTGGGGTCCTCGTTGGATTCGCGGGATGTGACTATCCACATATCAAAGCCCTCTCTTGTCATAATCTCCGGAAGCACCTTGTCGAGGCGCTCCTTAAGCCAATTATTTTGGATCTCAGCCCTCTTCCTAAGAGAGAGGGTATTGTACTTTTCTGTGTACCTGCTTCCGAGGGCAAAATCTATTTCCGTCATTCCATTTTCACCAATAGTCAATTGTTATACTAACGCTCACTTAATGCCTTCTCTGGATGCTAGGTTTTAGTGTGTGGCAATCTCGACACTATCTAATCTGCTGCGTCAATATTTTGTAGAAGGCCCACATGGTTTTAAACGGAATTGGGCCAGGAGATATTTGGTGTTTGTGATATTGGGCCTCAAAAAGGGGAATGAGGAGATTAGAGTTGAGAATACCCTAAGGGCCATCTTGAGGAATCGCTTTGATCCATGCGGCATGCTCTGCCAAGTAGAACCTAACCTCATTGTACGCGAGCATATAGTAGCAGCTTCATTATATAGCACGAGCAATTCAGACTGTCTTTGAGTATCGCGATATAGAGGAACTCCTAAGGATTAGGTGAATACACAATGGCTATCGAGACGAGGACCCACACAGCTTTACATGTCCTCAAAGGTGCTGCTGTGAAGGTACTAGGTGCCAGGTGGACCGCCGGTGTGCACGTTAAGGAGAACCATGGGAGGCTTACCCTCCAGTTTAACCGGAAACCAACACCTAAAGAGGTCCTCCACATTGAGGAGCTCGCAAACTCCAAGATACTGGAAGATGCCCATGTTGATGTCGTCGAAATGGAGAGAATAGATGCTGAAGAGCAACACGGCGACGCCATTTACGATTTATTCCCCATCCCCGCCGCCATCACCAGGCTGACCATCCTCCACATCCCCGATTGGAATGTAAATGCTTGCAACAAACACCACACACCAAGGACCGCCCAGATAGGCCACCTCACAATAATGAAGACCCGGTATAGGATTACAAAGAAACTCCTAGAACTATCTTATAACATCCAATAGTGAACTAAGACAACCGACCGAATACAACGTTAACTTATTCTCTTATAGGCTGAGTCTCGCATCCAACTGCTCTAGGAACTTCTCAAGAGCTTCCCCGGGTATACTTGCCCCGCTGGCATGTTTGTGGCCGCCTCCAAAGCCTCCGAGTCCAGTGGCGATCCGTCTTGTTATCTCCCCTAAATGATGGGGAAGCTCCCGTCTGCTTCTGAGCGAGATGTTTATGTGATCGCCCTTCTGCTTATAGCAAACGCCTACCTGAGTTCCAATGGCGTCTGTTATGAGCCCTGCGACGGAGCCTGAGGACAACCCTTCGTCAACTTTCACGTATGCCAGCACACGGAGGCGCTTCGCCTTTCCAGTAAGGGTGTTTATGAGGGTAGCAACCTTTTCAAGATGCTCGATAGCGGCCTCCGGCACTCCTTGAGTCCTGTGAGGGGGTTCGAGGCGGCTTATCGCATCTAGTACCTTTGCTCTAAACTCCTTGGTGGCCCTTTGGGGTAGGGCGTGGGCTAGGAGTAGTCCCTCATGCTGAACGGATTGCCGGTCGTAGTCCAGGAGAAGAGTTTTGGCGATGGGGCCATCATCGAACTGGTCTGCCCATGCAGCGAATGCAGCCATCCTCCCCGCTTTCCGTCCTAGCTCGTCCCTATATCGGTTATAGAGGAGGACGCTGGCGCAGTCCCTAGTGTCGTGGATCACCTCTGCCCCGGCATTCTCTATTTGTTCTAGGATGCCGGGTGCAGTAGGATGGTGGTCTACAATAGTAACCCGGCTGAAGCTGGCGATTCGAAGAAACTCCTCAAGAAGATCCTCCCTGACGTTGAGGTCGCAGAAATATAATTCGTCTAGTGGGGGCTGGATGTTCCTCAAGGCGTCTTTGAGCTCGTCGTAGTTGACCAAGACAGGTCGGGCTTGCTTCATACGCTTTATTAGGGCTGCGCATGTGATACCGTCAGCATCTTCTCCGTGGGAGATGACGATGACTGTTGGATGAAACATATGTCACTCTTCTTGTTCGAAGGTGTCATATAAGGTAAGCTTGAGGAGAGATTAGGGGTTGTCGCACGCGTGACCTCAAGAAGGGGAAGATGAAACTGCCTTGGGGGGCCTCACTTATTAACCGAAACATAGGGGTCCTAGCCGGGTCTGGCTAGTTCGTGTTTTTCTTTGAGCCTATGGCTGAGAGGCTTGCTACGCCTTGGACCCCTGCGGCTTTTAGGGTCTCCAGGGGAAGGGCCAAGATGATAGTGTTGCTCTGGTCCTTGCTCACATCGTTCACCGTTGAGAGGATTCTTAGCTGCATGGCATTGGGATCTTGCATGTTCATGGCGGCCTCAGCGAGTTTAGAAGAGGCCTGGAGCTCAGCTTCAGCCTTGATGAGAATGGCTCTGCTTTCCCTCTCCGCTTCGGCCTGGACAGCGAAGGCTCGCTTCATGTCCTTTGGGAGGCTGATGTCTTGGAGGCCTGCCCTTGCGATATCGATGCCCCAATCCTTGGAGAGTATGTCGATCTCATCTTTGAGTTTGATCGCGATCTCCTCTCTGCTCTCAAGGAGGTCGTCAAGGTTATACTGGCCGATGATGTTCCGTATGGCCGTTTGGGCATACTTAGAGACGGCGTCCCTATAGTTGACGATCTGGGTGATGATCTTCTCGGGGTCCTCAATAGTCATGAAGATGACGGCATCGACGCTCAAGGAGATGTTATCCGCGGTGATGGCTGACTGGCCTTTGAGGTCAACGGTCTGGGTCCTCATATCGACCTTGGTGATTGTGTCGATGATAGGTATCTTGAAGTTAAGATCCGGCTCTACAGTTTTGATGATCTTTCCTAAGCGAAGTACTGCCGCGTTCTCCCACTGCTTTACGATGAAGAGGGAGCCCGCGATGATCAAGACAATGACTACTATAGCGATAGAGTTGATCATTACTTTTCCCTATCTCGGACTTGGATCTTACTCATTTCTTGTTTGTTATAGCCCACGTAGGGGACATTTATATTCAATTCTAAAACCTGATGCAAATATTATGCAAAGATAGTGGAACTAAGGCACAATTCTAGAGAGACTTTAGCGCCCAGCGCGCGCAAAGAGGTAGCTGGATCCTTGGAGATAATATTTTAGCACCCGTCTAGCGGCGCGTTCCGAATCGGCTCATACCATGATGTCCTCAGCCTCAAGGCGGTCCACATCATGGCGGAGAGTGTCCTTGAATGCCTAAAGAACCGGGAACCTGGATAACCAGAGTCTCCCGCTCCGCCCGTGGTGGATCCTCTGGTCTGAGACCCGGAACCGGCACCCCCCGACGAGTTCCGCCTTCTTTTCACCAACATACAGGGATGAAGCGATCCTCCCAATAGCATCGCACTTCATGATACCCCTTCCGCTCGCCGCCCCCACATAGATCCTCCCAGGCACCGACTTCACTAAAGGCAGCTGGTCAAAGCTATTAATCACGTCCTGGCCTGCCTAGCTGTTGATGGGCCTTAAATTCCCGAAACAAGGGAAATACTTCACCAAAACGTGATACGCGTTATCCGTGTAAAAATCCTCCTCGGCCTGGGGATCGTCCTATACCCTAAAGCCCTACACTACATCATCAGAACACGCCATCCAGATGCTCCTCTCATTTAGCTCCGGGCGGAAAAATACGTTAGATATCGGCAAACAGTGAGGGGCATCGACCCATACTTATTTAACCCCTTTACATAGAATAGCGGCTCTAGACTCGATTGACTAATAATTATATGTTGGGTGGTTATTTGTTGTGACTGCGCCCCGGTAGCTCAGTGGCCAGAGCGGCAGCCTTGTAAGCTGTTGGCCGCGGGTTCGACTCCCGCCCGGGGCTCCATTCCCACCTAGTGAGCGGTCGCTTATTTTACGGAAATTTAGCTGGATGGTTTAGCTTATTGAGTTGAATATAATCTCAAAGGACTTTTTTTTGATCACCTAGGTGTTTGGAGATCTATTTATGAATGGGGTACCCTTGCCCTCTATTTTTAATTTATTCCAGTTCTCTTTTCTTCAAAATGCAGTGGAAATCGGGTAGCAATTATAGTATTCTTATCTTCTATTAGTTTTTTTTTGGATAGGGCTTTATTTTCAAGCCTTTGAGAGGGCTATTCAGTCAGCGTTCTCCTTTGATGATTTAAGCTATACTGTGAGACTCTTCAATGATCTTAGCTTTCATAAACCAGCAGATGCAAAGCGTGAGCTTTGAGGCCTTTGATAACTATCCTAAAAGCAACCTGCCTCAGCCCCGGGGACTTCGTGAACCTCCACTCTTCCTCAGCACGATCCTCCTCTGGGGGTTCCAGGCTATATCTATCAGGCTCCTACTCTTCCACCCAGTCCTCTAACTCAGGGGCTGGCTGTAGTTCCCCTTAGAGATAATATATGCGTGCGGAGCACAAAAAACCATTTTTCGAGAAAACACTCGAAAAATAGATAAGGCGAGAGCCTTCTGAAAGTCTGTATATGTCGTTGTTGGATATTTGGGCTCAGCTTCCCCCTGATGCCGTGAAGCTTCTTCAGAGTGTTGTGGCGATTGTGGTGATCTTTATCACTTACAAGTACCTGAGCCGGCTCCTCTCCCGTACTGGAAAGAATGCCGAGTTGGAGCCACATGCGATGAACGCTGCAAGGCTTGTTTTTAGGGTCGCCGCAATCATGGTAGCCTCCACAGTTCTTCTTAGGGTTTGGAGCCTCCCCACCGACTGGTTCGTGGGGAGTTCAGCTCTTATTGGTGCCGTCTTGGGCTTCGGTTCTAGCCAGACCATTAACAACGTGGTAGCAGGATTCTACGTACTGGTAACCCAGCCCTTTAAGGTAAAGGACTATGTGAAGATCGGCGCTCTGGAGGGGCAGGTTGAGGAGATCACTATAAACTACACGAACTTGTACACTCCAACATTCAATCTGCTGAAGGTGCCCAACACCCAGGTAATGAACAGCCGGATATTAAACCTCACTCATGAGGGGTTTATCAAGTACACTTTTACTGTGGGATTCGGGCATGAGTTGTCTAACAGGGTCATCCTAGACGAGTGCATTCAACCCGCTATTGCTGAGTTTCATGAGAGGCACTTGGATGAGCAGCTAAGGAAGCCTGAGGCCTACCTGGAGACGGGGGATCGTCTGGGGAAGCTAATGCTGATCAGGATCTTTATACCAAAAGGGGAGGCGAAGACTCTTCATGTGCTCCAGCCTGAACTCTTGAGCATGATCATGAATCGATGGCACACTCGAAAGAATGCCTAAGCAGGTTAAGGAGAGCATAGCCCAAGGTTGATGCTCTTTTAAACGCATAATCCGATCTCTTTTTACTATCAGCAAACTTTTTTTATTGAGAGAGGCGTAATTGAAAGCAACAATTCTGGTGAGAATATGACCGATCAGATATGGATCACAAGAGATTATCTCAATTGTACCGGATGCCGTAGATGCGAAATTGCTTGCAGTATCCATCACGAGGACTGGATATGGCCCGAGGCCTCTAGAATCAGGGTCTTTATGCCCTTCCCTGGGGTCGAGGTGCCCCATTTCTGTGCCCAGTGCCAGGATTATCCTTGTATCGAGAGCTGTCCTGTGGACGCCCTCAGCGTCGAAGAAGAGACCAGCGCAGTGCTGGTGGACGATGATAAGTGCACAAGCTGCTCTCTCTGCATCAAGGCCTGCCCCGGTCAAATACCAATACTTCATCCTGAAACTAAGAAGGCGGTAATCTGTGATCTCTGCGGTGGGGACCCCGAGTGCGTCAAGTCCTGCCAAAAGGCGAGGTACAACGCTCTCGCAGTGGTCAATGAGAGCCCCAACGGGAACCACAAGCTCTTTGCAGTCCATCCAATCCAAGTAGCAAAGGAGCTAGCGGTGAATCTCTTCGGGGAGAAGGGAGAGGAGGTTATCTAGATGCCTGGTGGATATGCGGGTAAATTCTTAGAGGTTAACCTCACCAAGGGCAAGGTAAAGGACGTCAACTTTAGTAACGAGATCCTAGAACAATACTTCGGCGGCCGGGGATTAGGGGCAAAGATACTTTGGGACCGTCTCGGAAAAGTTTGGGCAAAGGTGGACCCCTTAGGACCCGAGAACATCCTGTTAGCCCTTACAGGACCCATGACGGCAATCTACCCTGGGGCCAGGATATGTGTTACAGGGAAGTCTCCCTTGAGCAACGGTACTGTAGGTTCCACGGCTAGTACCGAGTTCGCTTCAGAACTTAAGATGGCGGGTTACGACGGAGTTATCGTCACAGGAAAATCTAAGGACCCCGTATATATCCTCGTCACTGATGACGGTGGCGAGATAGTAGGAGCTGACCACCTTTGGGGTAAGGAGAGCGAGGAGATCATCAAGACTCTGAATGTGGAGGTCGTTGATGAACTAACCAATAGGAATAGGCACATCGGGCTCATACGGGAGCCCGGCAAGATCTATATCGGCCCAGCAGGGGAAAATATGGTCCGTAACTCTGCAGTCTGTTCCAAGCTCTGCCACGCGGCGGGCTACGGGGGCTATGGTGCGGTGATGGGCTCAAAGAACCTTAAGGCCATCGTTGCAAAGGGCAGGGGGATGATCCCCAAGGTTGATGCCCCTGAGGCTGTAAAGCTGATGCTGGAGAAGACGGAAGACCACCTCGTCAGGCCACGGAGCATGCGCCGATGGGGTACTGGCTATGCTGGCTTCATTGTGGGGAATGAAACAAGCTCCGAGCCAGTACGTAACTGGCAGGAGGAGTGGCACGACGCTGAGAGCTTCGGCGGGCCCCGTTTCGAAAACAAGTACTGGGTCAAAAAGTACTGGGCTGACTACGGATGCAGCACCAGTTGCATGAAAGTGAGCTGCATCAAGAGCGGCCGCTGGAAAGGGGACATCACCGACATGCCTGACTACGAGCTTCAGGCCTATTGTGGGACCAACCTCGGAATCTTCGACCCTGGTGATAACATCCACATCAGTACCCTCTGCGACAAACTAGGCCATAGTGGTATCAACGGGCCCAATACTATGGG
This sequence comes from Candidatus Bathyarchaeota archaeon, assembly GCA_030739585.1. Classification (NCBI taxonomy): domain Archaea; kingdom Thermoproteati; phylum Candidatus Bathyarchaeota; species Candidatus Bathyarchaeota archaeon. Next base: position 189,282 of record JASLYX010000003.1, on the reverse strand, counting down.
TTTTGCAGCGGAGCTCTACCAGCGGGGCATCCTTTCCGAGGAGGAGATCGGGCTAAAGTTAGAGTGGGGGGATACCGCCGCCTTCGAGCAGCTTGCTTATATGATCGCTCAAAGAGAAGGCATTGGAGACATCTTAGCAGAGGGCTCCTACAGGGCCGCCTTAAAGCTGGGTGAGATGAAAGGCATGGATCTCACTAAATATGTGGTCCATGTCAAGGCCATCGAGATCGGCGCCCACGGTACCCGGAGCGACGCTGACTATACCCATGATATCAGCTACGGACCTAACGTCCAGGGAGGAGATCATACCAGCGTTTCCGTGGATGGTTACTCGGAGATGTCCGCCTCGGTCTTCACTGACTCAGGAGTCTTTTGTAATTTCACCTACTCAGGAGTGCCCCAGCAGCTGGTCTTTGACTTCGCAAAAGGTGTGACCGGTTTTCCCATAAGCCGAGAGGGCTGGCGTACCGAACAGGGACCTAGGATAGTTACCCTCCAGAGGGCACTCCTCCTCTTCGGGGGACCAGATATTTTTTGGGAACCCCTAGAGGATGACGATAACCCACCCCGGTTCTACGAAGCCCTACCAAGCGGTCCCTATAAAGGCCGAACCACGGATAAGATCGTCGTGGGGGAAAAGAGGGCGGCCTATTTCGAGACCCTTGGATGGGACGAAAGGGGTATCCCTACTAAGGCGGCCTTAGAAAAATATGGGCTGGGCGATGTCGAAGCCTCGATAAAGAACCTGCGGAAATAGCGTCTTTCTTTACATTCCCTTTATTTTCTAGTATCCACAAGCTAGTTTGATGAAGGTCACGGTCAGGGTCTTCGCCGACCTTGTACCCGTCATTGGACGGAGATATAGCGTAGAGCTTAAAAGCGGTGCTACCGTGGGGACTTTAACCTCTAAGGTCGCCAGGAAAGCAGGCCAGAAACGCAGGGGATACCTCGGTAATTACAGGATCGTCGGCGGGGACCTAGCAATCCTTGTTAACGGGAGGAACATTGACCTCCTTGGGGGCCTTAATACTCCTCTCAGCGAAGGGGATGAGGTGGTCTATTTGCCCCCCGCAGCAGGCGGATGAACTGCCAGATGCTTTTTTTGTCAGGTGAAAAGCTTATTCGGAGTCTCACCTTTTCATTGTTAGTGATCATTACATGAAGGGATGGAATGGGAAACTCCTCCGGGTTAATCTTACAAAGGGCACAGCTTTTGCTGAGGAGTACTCCGAGGACTTCGCGAGGCGCTTTATAGGAGGTCGGGGCTTTGCCATTAAACTACTCTGGGACGAACTCGAGCCTGGTGTGGACCCTTTAGGCCCAAAGAACATACTCATCTTCGCGACGGGTCCCCTTACCGGCCACGTCATCCCCAACAGTGGCAAGATGGTAGTAGCTTCAAAAAGTCCCCTAACTGGGGGCTACGGGGACGGCAACCTAGGCTCCTGGGCCTCGGTAAACCTCAGGAAGGCGGGGATAGACGCTGTCGTGGTCTCCGGTAGATCCGAGAAACCAGTCTACCTCCACATCGAGAACGATGAGTATTCCATAAAGGATGCCTCCGACCTCTGGGGCCAGGACTCATTCACAGCCGAGGCAATGCTAAAAGAGAGACATGGTCGGGCTTCGGGGGTTTTACTCATCGGGCCTTCAGGGGAGAATCTGTGCAGGGTCAGTACGGTGGTCTCCCAGGAAGGGCGGGCAGGGGGACGTCCTGGGATGGGGGCTGTGATGGGCTCCAAGAATTTGAAGGCCGTGGTCTTACTAGGCACAAAGGCCCTCCCAGCCCACGATATTGATGAACTGAATAGGCTTGGGAAGGTAGGCTATAATCTCATCCTGGAGAAGCAGAGTTTCAAGTGGTGGAAACGTCAAGGTACTATGGCTATACTGGAGTGGTGTCAGGAGGCTGAGACTCTACCCACTCGCAACTTCCGAGAAGGGATCTTCGAGGAGGCTGACGCCATTAACGGATACTCCATGGAGAATACAACAGTTAGGCAGAAGGGATGCCCTAACTGCAATATGACCTGTGGCAATGTGGTTCTCAACGTGGACGGTGCAGAGAGCGAGCTCGACTACGAGAATGTTGCGATGTTGGGCTCAAACATTGGATTAGGGGATCTTAAGCAGATTGCGACTCTGAACAGGATGTGTGACGAGCTTGGACTTGACACCATCGGCGCCGGGGCATGTATAGCCTTCGCGATGGAGGCCTCCGAAAAGGGTCTCATAAGCGAAAAGATCGGATGGGGGGACTTTGAGGGGGCCAAGAAGCTTTTGGAGGATCTAGCATATATGAGAGGTCTCGGGGCCACCTTAGGACTGGGTACTTTGGCTGCTGCTGAAAATATAGGGGGAGGGGCCTCTGACTTTACGATCGAGGTGAAGGGGCTAGAGTGTAGCGCATACAACTGTCACCTCTGCCCGGGGATGGCGCTGAGCTTTGGGACCTCGCCCATTGGGGCACATCATAAGGACGCATGGATAATAAGCTGGGAGATTTCATCAGGTACCAGGACCGAGTATAACGCTGAGAAAGCCGAAAAGGTCATCGAGTTACAGAGGATCCGGGGCGGGATGTTTGAGAGCCTCGTCACTTGTCGATTCCCTTGGATCGAGCTTGGTTTTGAGCTAGACCACTATACTGAGTACTTCAAGGCCGCGACAGGGGTTGAGACGACCCTCAATAAGTTCTGGGAGTTGGGAGATAGGATATATGCCTTGATCCGGGCCTTCTGGGTTAGGGAATATGGAGGTGTTTGGGGCAGAAAAATGGATTATCCACCAAAGCGATGGTTCGATGAGCCAACAACCCAAGGCTCCCTGGCGGGGAGCAGCCTTGATAGGAAAAAGTTTGATGATCTCCTTCAGGTCTACTATGACAAGCGGGGATGGGACAAAAGGGGAATCCCCACAACAGCGACCATGAAAAAACTCAGGCTGCACTCAGAGGCTGTTCAACTCGCCAAGTACGTTGAACTCAGGTAGTTCTTTTCTTCGCCATTTTCTTTTTCCTCTTTTTCTTCAGCACTGTTTGCTTGGGTCTCTGTTTTACTTCTGGTAGTTCAACTGTGAAGCTGGCGAGCCACTCCATTTGACCTTGAAACTCGTTGATGAAACCAGGGAGCTCAAAAATGGAGACTACTGGGATCCTCCTGTAGATCTTGTTCCGGGCAGGTTGCAAGGAGAGCGTCATGGGAACGAAGATTGCTCGTTTCCAGTCTTTCAGTATCCCATTATCTACAAGGATGGCAGGGTTCTCGCTGAGAACTCTGACCTTTTCTAGGTGGGTCTCCACAATCTTCCGCGCAGTTATGCTCCCGAGCCCGTTGGTCCAGTGTTTGCACTCGACGCAGAGAACTAGTGGCTTCCGAGTCGCCAGGACGTCGATCTCCCAGCGCCTTCCTTCTGCTTTGAAGCGGAACCGCCGCCTCACATTGTATCTATTCTCCTCGAAGATGTAGGCTGTCATCTCCTCGAACTCGAGCCACCCGAGTGCCTTGCTCACCCTTTCCATATCGGCACCAACCATCACGGCCCTGATCGCGATCTCAAGCCTCTGTTCCAAGGTAGCGTCGAGGGTTTCTTTGCCGGCTCTGATTAATCCTTGTTTGGTGAGGTGTTCGAGGAATACGGTGAAAGCCTCATCGGTTACCCTTACCATCTTCCGGAGCCCCTCAAAGTCGGTGGGCCCCTCTCTTGTCCTCTCGAGCAGTGCGATAAGGATATCCCTTTGAGCTGGCAAAGAATCACATAAGCAACAGTACCGCCGCAAACTTTAGAATAGCGTTTCGCCTAGGTGATGAAGCCGGAGTTCCTAAGGTTAGCCCTGAGGCGAATCAACTAGCTGAGGAACGGCTAGATCAAAGACCTTGAAATGATCTCTATCGATGGGCCTGAGGATTAGGTGAGATGCGGTGATTTCCATCGTGACTATGCCGACGTCGAAGGGGATCCCTTAACTCTTCCACATAAGCCGCATCGTGAAATGGTTCACCTATAAGATGAAAGATGAGTGAGTGCGATGATGGAGAAACGTGCTCAAAGAGGGTTCCCCTAAGATAAACTAAAAGAGGACTAAAAGTCCCCCCCCTTTTCACACAAGCAGGCTTCTTAATGATGTATCCTAAGGACCATTTTTCCCGCAAAGATTCTTGTGATCGACCACTAGTTTGGGCGCTTCAATATAGATAAGGTCGCCGACCTCCAGATCCTAGACAGGGACTCTTGAAGTTGAGAATCAAGGTAGAGCGGGTGATCATCAATGAGGGAGAAAAATCCCTGGGGTATGAGATCGTACTCCAGGGACCTCCCGTTGATCCCTCTATTAGTCAGTTAAGTGAATCGCTGTTCAGGGTGACATATAGGAGATTTTCCCACTCTAGAGGCTTGCTTTCGTAGACCCTCTTGTCTCCTTTAAGAGCTGTATTATTCCTCCTAAGGTAAAGAAAATCCCTCGGGTGATGTCCAGGATCGGGTAGAATAACATTTTTCTAAGGGTACGGGTCCTTTGCGCCGTCTCAAGGTAAAGCAAAGTCAGGACTGCGTAGAAGAATATGAATATGCCTATGGCAATATCTATTAACATATGCTGATTCAGCATTAGTCCTACGGAAAGGAGCGTCAATATGATAATCAGGGAGAACGTCGATGAGATCAGATATGTAATGAACCATTGGGCTAGCTTGCTCCTGCGTTTCACCTTTATGAGCTTAGCACCCCCCCGACCATAACTGAAGTGTTGAAATAGTATCTCCCAGAAACGGGTTCGATGCTGATGGTAGACGTAGACTTTTGGATCGAGGACAATTTGGAACCCAGCTTTCCCTAACTCTTCGACTGGAACCAGGTCATCGAAACCGAACTTGATCCTTTCGTCGAAGTTACCTATCTTGAAAAGGGCACTCCGCCTAAATGCCATATTGCATCCCGCAGGGAACTGGCGTAATACAAGCTGCGTTGCTACTTTGCGCAACTTATAACTAGGCTTTACGTTAAAAAAGGTCTCGTCCATATAGGTGGAAAGAAGGTCTCCCTTATTGTAGCCCTCCACGTTACCCCCAACGAAACCTACTATGGGGCTCTGGAAGTTCCTTGCGATTGAACTCGCCCAATCCGGGGGCACGACGCAGTCCCCATCGGTGAAGGCTATAATCTGCCCAGTGCTCCATTTGATGCCCGTGTTTCTCGCGGCGTTGATGCCTCTCCCCTCCTCGCAAACGACTCGGACAGGGTACTCTTCTACGATCTTTCGGGTGCCATCGAAGGAGTCACCGTCTACTACCACAATTTCGATCTTTTGAGAGGAGTATTCGAGCTCCATAAGAGATTCCATGAGGGCAACAATAGTCTTAACTGAGTTTCTCACAGGTACAATTATTGATATTGAAGGATAGTTTCTTGGTGGGACTTGCATCCTTAATGGATGGAAAAAAATCTTATTTAACAAAATCGGAAACGTTGTCGTTGCCCCTTTGTTTTCTTCTTTTCATACGCGGTGGAATCAAAGTACCTCCAAGGCTAGTCTACATTCAATGTTCCCCGAAGGGGCGAACTCATATTAGCGAGCACACTATCTGAATCTTGATCGCAATGACTGACTTCCACAAAGAGAAGGCAGACGAGGCCCTTGATATTCTGAACACGAGGGGCGCAGATGCACTGCTCCTATTCCCTGGAGCAGATATAGGCTACTATACCGGTTTTTCTATAGGGCCAAGCGAGCGGCTCGCGGCTGCCCTCATCCCCTTCAGCGGGAACCCTGTTCTGGTTGTTAATCAGCTGGAAGCAGAACTCCGGGGCCAGAAATCATGGATAACTGATGTGGACCTCTGGTTGGAGCACGAGGACCCTGTGGAGATTTTAGCCGAGAACTTCGAGCGCCTAGATTTAGAAGACGCCGTGGTGGCCATTAATGAGGACGCCCCATGGGGATGGATTAACAGGCTCATAGAAAGACTCCCTAAACTGTTCTTTGTTGATGCCACCTCTTACATGAGCCAGATTCGGATGGTAAAGTCCCAGCAGGAGCTAGACTGGATGAGGATGGCCTGCGCAATCACTGATAAAGCCCTCGAGGTAGGCTTCGGGAACCTGCACACGGGGCTGACCGAGAGGGAACTTGCGGGCATCCTCACCTCCGAGATCAGGTCCAATGGGGGTGGAGCTGGTTTTGTAGGGGTACTCTTTGGTGAGAGAGCCGCCCTACCCCACGGCCGACCCGGTGAGAGAGAATTGGAGCCAGGGGATTGCGTCTTAGTGGATTTAGGGACTAATGTTCATGGTTACTCCTCGGATCTAACTCGGACAGTCTTCTACGGGAAGCCCTCTACGCGCGAGGCGGAGCTCTATGCTCTCGTCAATGAAGCCAATCAGATCGCCTACAAAGCGGTTAGGCCAGGGGTCTCATGTGGAGAACTAGACTCGATCGCCCGTAAGGTGATTGATAACGGGGGCTGTGGGGAGTACTTTATTCATCGCTTGGGCCATGGTATAGGTCTCCAGGTGCACGAACGCCCTTATATTGTGCAGGGAAACGAGCTGGAACTTGAGGCCGGGATGACGTTCACCATTGAGCCTGGAATTTACATTGTGGGGGAGATAGGGATCCGAGTCGAAGATACCGTCGTCTGCACTGCCGGGGGATGTGAGCGCCTCACAAGGCTCACCCGAGAGCTCACCTCCTATCCCATTAAGGATTAGAGGATTAAGAACATGGTCGCCTTCCCTTCCTCGCGTGTTATGCCTATACTGATGCACTCCTCGGGAGTATTCTAGATCTACCCTCTCCCCTTTGAATAATATCGTGCCGGAGTAATATCTTTGAGATCCTTCTCATCGCTCTGAGCGCGCACCCTGAAAACTGAACCTTAAGCGTGCAAGCGTTATTACGCGTTTGTAACGCTTTTCAAACTCATGCATGAATATTTTTGACTTCCTTTTTTTTATATCCCTATAATACAATGAAAAATATAGTGGTATTAACTCCAAGATACTCTAAGACCACGATTAAAAGGGATGATTAGAACGAAAAATACATTTATTTATTCTATTCAGAACATTTAGCTCGATACAATTAGACCTTTTGTATCTTGTATATATTTTGAGAATTTTTTTTTGGATTCCTCACTATCGTCACCTTTTGCTGTAAAAAATGCATGAGGTTTATCTGTAAAATGAAATGGAGGGCTTAAGCATCCCGGCATTTCGAAAATTTCTAGTGCTAACTCCAAAGTTGAGGAATGAAAAGGAACTTTTCCAAATCGAACACTTCCTTCAATTCGAGGAGTAGGAGGCGAGTTTCCTAAAGCAACATCTCTCATTATTTGTGCAGGATTAACTAATGAAACTTCCCGTAGCCCCGTGTAGCTAGTAGTAATCCTAGGATTCAGATCGACAATAGAATAACCCTTGTTATCCACTACCAGATCAATTCCGAAATAACCTCTATAGCCAGTATCCGCCGTTAACTTCCTAATATCCTCTATAATCGCTGGAACTTTTTCGTATTCAATTGGAGTCAATCCCCCTATATATTCTGTATTTCCATCAGGAGATGATAGGCACAGAAACTGCTTATTAATAGATAAAATCTTAGGCAAATCTGTAGTTCCAATTAGATTTAGACTGATGGAAGATCCACGGACCATTTTTTGAAGAATTATTGCTTCATCATAAACTTTAGCTTTTTCATAAGCTATTTTTAAATTTTTTTTATTCTTTTCTAATACTATTGACAACCCTTGTCCGCCACAACCCATATCTGGCTTTATAACTATGGGAGAATGCCATTTCTCGTGTAAGAAAGCCAGTTCTCTACGAAAGGTAGAAAAATTTTCTGTGTCAGTTAGCACTCTATATTCGGGTGGAGAAAGGATATCTAGCTGATTACATCGCTCATAAAGTAGACTTTTTGGACTAACCTTTTCAATTTCCGCTGTAGAAGGACCAACTATTATTACACCAGCATCTTCAGCAATTTCCAGTAAATTTAAAAGCGGAGGACCATCGGGAGCAATTATGAGTGTCGCATCATATTTCGCTATAATTTTTTCTAGGGTCTCTTCAAGGGTTTTCCGTTTTAAGTATTTATAGACATGGCCCTCTAGAATAGACCCGTATGGTTTCAATCGATGATCCAATAAAGTGTGAACTGCCCTTCGACCCTTAGGAGCTAATAATGTAGTAAAATCGGCGCACACAGAAGCAAGCATAGCGAAACCTTCTGCTAAAAGACTCCCTGGTATCTGCTCATCTGGAACCAAAGCACCAGAAGACAAATATTCTATAATTAGTATATTTTTTATAGGCAAGTCGACACCGACGTTATATAAAGGAGATTAGTCTCATAAACTTACACTTGATTATTACACGTTGGCATGTATGTAATATATCCCCTGTCCTTATCTCCCCCCACTCGGTCAGTTCAAGGAGGGGCAGACCCTAAAAACTGATTTAACTTGTGACCAAACATCTCGTACAAAACCTCAGGTAGACTCCACTTTTATAGTGGTTTCACTCCTTGAGCCTCGTTGATGCACGACCGTGAGGTCCCAGCCCGAAAAAACTACGGGTAACCCTGGATGAGGTTAACCCCTCTCAACTTGAAGGTCTGTGTCTTCTTGATAACTGTTTATCATTATGCGCGCGGGAACTAGTTGCTAAGCTGTTCTTATGCCACATGTTGGTGAATGTGTGAAACGGAATTAACAAGAAAGGGAATGCCTAAGAACCAAACGTCTAAATCAACCAAGTTAATCCACTATTCAATTTAAATAGGATTTTTTAATAGTACCCTTCTGATCAAAATGGAGAGTCACACTGAGCATCTCCTCACAAAAATTTTAGAGCGAAAGAGTATTAGAAAATTTAAATCCAAAAAAGTTTCAAAAGAGCATATAAAAAAAATAGTTAAGGCGGGGCAAAGAGCTCCGACCGCATGTAAAGTCGAGGCTTATAGTTTTATCCTGATTTCTGATCAACAAAAAAGAACGGATATTATGGATGCTACCGTGAGCCACCAATCTACCCGACAATTCATGATGGAAGCCCCGGTATGGATTGTCATCTGCACAGATTATGCACGCCATATAAAGTTGAGTGAGAAACTTGGAATCGAAGCTAAGTTTGAGACTGTAAGTAAATTCATTCTGGGGTTAATTGATGCATCCTTAGCTGCAGAAAATATGACAATAGCGGCAGAGGCTCTTGGGTTAGCATCATGTTTTGTCGGGTCAATCTGGACTGCAATACCTAGAATATCGGAATTACTTAATGTGCCAAAGAATGTACTTCCCTTTCTTCTACTCTGTATTGGTTATCCTGATGAAATCCCAGCCGAGAGAGTAAGATGGCCCATTGAGGCGATCTTACACGAAAACACATACAGCTTTCCAACTGATGAGATAATATTTGCGCACTCAAAAACGCGTAAAAAATGGGAAACAAGTTCCCCTTATAGGTTAAATAAAGAAACTGAAAATAGAATATATCGAGATCTAGCGGAACGTGGATTCATGAAAGACACAACTATCCACGTATAGTGAGAGAGGTTCCGAGATCTATTTTAAAAACAACTCAAATAAAAAATAGTATAAAAAAAGGAAAAAGTGGAGTTTATTCTTCAGGGATACCTGCATCGAAGATATATCCGCCCGTTAGAGACTCTCCAACGAACCCTCGACCTGTCCATGATTTGTCTTGTTCTGTGATCTCCATAACGAAATATTCGATGATGTCGTCAGTAGGATTATAGATGCCATGGACCCCGCCTCTTTTACCCCTTCTCATTCCGGAATAGCAGAATGATCCTGGGCGAACTTTGTATGTGACCCCATCCGCTATTGCCTCGCCAGTCCCTCGCAGGAAGTAAAGTACCTCATGGAGGCGTCCTTCCGGGTTTCTGTGCTCACGGTGGTGATATCCTGCTGGGTGTGTTTGTACATCGATGCCATGCATCCGTAAGGCACCCATGATAGCATGTTCTTCTTCCGTGAATATCTGTGTGGCCCCCCATCTTTCTGCGTGGGGACTTGGAATCTGGAACAAGTTCCTTTTCCTAGATTTGGCCCATCTAAAGGCAGGTCTCGGGACCTTATGACTTAAGGATATAATTCGTGCCTCGCCCTCACCAGCATGTTTGAATCCATGGATACTCTTTCCCTGGATCTGTTGAGCCTTGTTGTGGTTTCCCGCCGGCATAAATATTGCAGTATCTCCGTGAGCGCCCACAACACAGCCTGAGATGATGTAGTGTTGAAATTCAGTCATAGATTCGTTGAAAACTACACGCCCGCCATTGGTTAACACGTAGTGTCTCGCGCTGAACCCTGGGGGCACGGATTGGTCAGGTCTAACAAGAACTCGTTCAACAACCCCAGGTGCGATTTCCTTGCCTTCGATATCTGAACTATTTACATGCATTTTCTATTTCTCCATTGACATGCCTGCACGTGCAGCCCACATCTTTTCTTGATTAACAAATTCTACTGCAAGATATTGAAGAGGTAAGCTCTTATGAGTATTTGTTATACTATGAACCTCTCCTTCTGGTGTGTAGCTCAGGGAACCCGGCGAAACTTTGTAAGTGTTATCTCCTGAGGTAACTTCTCCCTCCCCCCTCAGGACGTAAAGGATCTCCTCGGGGTTTTTATGGTCGGGTAGCTTGTATCCCGGAGGGTTTGTCTGGATGTCAATACCATGCATTCTTAACGCTCCCATGATAGCATGCTCTTCTTCAGTAAAGATCTGAGTATAACCCACCATCTGCCGACTTGAGTGATACTGTGGGACTTGGAAGAGGTTTTTAATTCTGCCTTTCGCCCATCTGAAATTAGGCTGGGGAATCTTATGAGCCAGAGTCAACACCCGGACTTTACCCTCTCCACTATGAGCAAGAATATGACGGGCATTTGGTGTGGTGCCTTCAGAAGGGAAACGGTCACTACAAGGGACGAATATCGCACTGTCACCATGTACGAGGTCTCCATTTGGACCTCCTCGCGCAACGACTCCTTGGATGGTATAATGTTGATATTCCGTTAATGGCTCGTCGTATGCTATCTGTCCCCCTTCAGTCATCACATAGTGTTTCACTGTGAGATCCCCTGAGGCGGTCACATTGCTTTTCAGGAGAATCCTTTCAATGGTTCCTGAACTTATCTCCGTTCCAGAAACATCATTAATATTCACATGCATTTTAATTTCTATTTAATTTAATTTAAATCAACATATAAAACTTTTTACCCTCGGTTATCTTCAACATATTTATAGTCCCTCTTAATATCCCTACATCCATCCTTTTTAATTAGGAGAACTCTCTTGAATTACTGTTGTCTCCCATTTAACTCAATTAAAAAAATTATCTAATAACAATATCAACATATAGAACATAGTTCAAACAGCTAGAAGAGATTGAAGATGAAAAGAAAGGTTGAAGCGAAAGACCTTATGCAGATAAGGTATGTTTCGAGTCCCCAGATATCTTCAGATGGACATACAATTGTATTTGTTCATTCCAAAATGGATTATGAAAAAGACGAGTACCTGAGCAACATTTGGAAGGCAGACGTTGAAGGTGAAATTAGTCAACTCTCCTTCAGAGGATGCTCAAACACATCCCCCAGGTGGGCGCCAAATGAAAAAAGAATCCTTTTCACCTCTACACTTAATGCCGATGGGAAAAGCTCCTCGCAACTATTCACGATTCCTGTTTCTGGAGGGGAAGCTAAACAACTAACCAATGTTGAGGGCGGAGTACTCTCCCCTAGGTGGTCTCCGGATGGTAAAAAAATCTTATTCATATCTTCCTTTCGGGAAAATGAACTGAGTAGTGATGTAAGGGTTATCACTGGTCTAAAGTACAAGTTCAATGGTTCAGGGTTCATCGAGGGAAGAAGGCACCATTTATTTGTCGTACCTTCTGACGGCGGTAAAGTGCAGCAGTTGACTCAGGGAGACTTCGGTGTTGATACAGCTGAATGGTGTATAGATAGTGAGAAAATTGCTTTCATAAGCAACCTTGACGGTGATGCAGACCTTACCACAAACAAATACATCTACATCCAAGACCTCAAAGGCGGCGATCCTACAAAGATTACTGATGGCCCTCGCGTAATTACAGCCCTCAGCCCCTCCCCGAAGGGGGATTTCATAGCTCATATTGGCCACAACTATCGACGACGCCAATGGAGCAACCAAGACATCTGGCTTGTTCCTATAGAAGGCGGTGAATCACGGAATTTGACAAAGGAGTTTGACCAAGATATCGGATATAAACTCAGCTCTGATGTTCAACCATGGAGAGGTAACCCTAACCCCCAATGGTCCAGTGACTCTAATTTCGTTTACTTTACATCGACCTATGGGGGAGCTGTCAGGCTGTACAGGACTCCCGTGGAGAGCGGTGGAGTCGAAATGGTTATTGGAGATATAGACCACAGCATTGAGGACTGGAGTATTTCCGATAACGGTGAGATTGCGTACAATGTCGTTAAAACTACATCGCCTATTGAGCTATGGGTAACGGTTGAAAATACGAGAAGACAAGTTACAGACTTTAACAGAAAATACTTGAATAGCACTGAGATCTGTGACCATGAAAGGTTTGTCATTAAATCGTCCGGTGGGCACAAAGTCGAAGGATGGCTAATGCGTCCCCCTGATTTTGATGCTAAAGACAAATATCCGATGATCCTTTACATCCGAGGAGGCTCTGCCGGCTGTTTCGGCTATAGCTTCATGCATAGGTTTCAGGTTTTAGCTGCACAAGGATGGGTGGTTCTCTACCTGAACCAATGGGGTAATGGGGGATACAACGAAGCGTTTCAAGGTGAGGCTTCCGGGCACTATGGCGAGCAGGAGTACAAGGACTTGATGGACGCAGTGGACCACGTAATAAACAACAACGGATTTATCAATTCAGACCTGTTGGGTGTCACCGGGATCAGTCAAGGTGGATTTTTGACAAACTGGATCATAACCCACGATAATAGGTTCAAGGCAGCTATCCCCCAAGCGTGTGTCAGTAATTGGCACAGCTTTCACGGAACTAGTGACATAGGATGGACCTTTGGCCGTTATGACATGGAAGGGACACCGTGGGAGGATGAGGAGAAATACCTATCGATGTCACCTATAAGGTACGCTGGTCAAGTAAAGACCCCCACTATGATAATTCATGCCGATGAAGATTACAGATGCAGTATTGAGCAGGCAGAGCAGTGGTTCACAGCTTTGAAGGTTTTAGGCGTCCAAACTGAACTGATTGTCTTTCCTGGTGAATCACATGGAATACGGAATCCACAGCATAGAGTGGAGCTGCTAGGTCATATGATACGCTGGTTCGGAAAATATCTCCGATAAAACCGATTTAAATATTAAATCAACAGGACGCTCGGGAAATAATGGAGGGTATACCCTCCAAGAATCCTCCTCAAAAAAGCTATTTTACTTTTTTATTTAACAATTCGCGGATATTCGTTAAATATAATTTTATAAATAAAATGGAAAAAAGGGGGGATTGGAATCAATTTTAGATGATTTGTCATGTTATGGCACTAGAGGCTTCCTTGGAAACCCCTCGAACTCCACATTTTGTCTTGTTCAGTGTACTCCATCACGAAATAGTGGAGTGGAACCAATGAGTTTTGATCACGCTTAATCCAGTGAAGGTCGCCCTCTTCTACGTAAACAAGAGTACCAGGTTTGAACTCAAATACGTCGTCTCCAGAACCCATTGTACCTGAACCAGCCATGAAATAGGCGGTTTCTTCAGGATTTGTATGTTCAGAGACATCATAATCTTGCACGTCTAAGGCATGGAATCTGTGGGCTCCAACGAGGCCATGGAACTCCTCGGTCATAAGTTGCTGTTGTCCATTGGGAAAAGTTAGTTGGGCTGTTCTAGTTTTACACCATTTATGGCTTGGGTGTGGGACTGAGTAGGAATGCGATAAAATCCGAAGGTCTGATTCTCCAGCATGTGTAAATGTATGCTTCTTACCGGAGGGGACAAACATAGTTGTGTTCGCATGGATGTATCCCTTGCCACTGCGAGCTGTACCACAGATGATATAATCCTGGTATTCGACGTTGGGGTCATCAAGAGTCAAGGTCCCCCCGTTTGTGAGTGTATAGTGAGTAGCAGTTAAATCTCCAGGGGGACCGCGTCCTGTATTTTTGGAAGTGAGAAGTGTTCTCTTTAGTACTCCCGGAGATATTTCTTCGGGTTTGACATCATCAATATTCGCTGTATATCCCATGTTGAATCGAAGTAATCGACTCTGTTCTTGTATTTGAAATTTATTATAGTAGCCATTAGCCCAATAGCTTTTACTTGTGCGTTCGGATGCAAGCCTTTTGTTTAACCAAAAAAGACTCAAAAACGTTATTTTCTAGTTGAGATTACAAACCAATAGTGAGATTATATGAAGTTAGATGAGAGAGGAGCGGTAAGATATGCTCTGAGTCGTGTTCAAACAACTCTTTACCCAAAACAATATCCATATGAGGAGATCGTTTCTAGGGGCTGCCTGTCTGAGAAGGATTATACCCTTGATACTTTACAAACCCTGAAGCAGGTTCGACAAGAAATACTTAATGAGCTAGAACAGAAAAAAGATCAAGAGTATGCGTTCCTGCTCCTACTAAGCCGGGACATTTTCTCTGTGGTTGACTTTCTCTCTCAAAACTCGGTAGACTTTGGGGATATTAAGAGCAGGCTTGAGGCTTATGCAAAAGATACAATCGTCCCTAATCTCCGGAAGAAGCTTGAGGTAGAGTACGAACCGCCCCCCATTAACATCGTAACTTCTTTGCCTTGGGATCCTACCCCCGGGCGAAAAGGGGGAGGCTTTGGGGCCGACCGTTGGCAGGCCGATCGATATGGTATGCCCGAGGGGATCTACATTGGTGAAGCATCATTGGTACCAGAAAGTGAGATTCTACTAGTTCACGAACTTGCTCACCCTGCTATCCAAGCTTTTCCCAACTTCGTACCTTGGTTCGATGAGGGGTTGTGCAACCTCATGGCCTTTATAATCTACGGAGAAAGTCGAGGAGATCTCGGTTTTAGACGTAACATGTTATATCGTCAGGAGTTCGCGGATTATGTTGCTAATCCAGCCAGATTATTCCGGAGACCCAACCATCTCTTTTGTAGCCTTTTAATCATCGGTGGTTTTGACCTCGTAAAGATTCTGATGCATTATAAGCAAAATGATCCTGAGAAGGTAAACTGGAACTCAATTCCAGCCCTGCTTCAAGAAGGAGTTGATCTAAGGACATTTTTAGAACAGGTAATTGTTGATCCTGTTAACTTACCTGAGCCTGAGTTCTCCCCACTTTTGAGGAGAATTATCGGAACAGTTCTAGCCCATTCCGTCAGTCATGTGTTCACGCCTTTAGCTTACATCCTCTTCGAAAAGATTCTTGAACGTGAGCCACGACCAGGGACATGGATGATCGATGAGCTTTTGGATAAGCACATAACAAAAGCAGAGTCTGAAAAGGCTATTGCCGAGCTTAAGAAACGGTCGGTCATCTGGGTGTTCCCTAACGGCAATATCGAGCCATACATGGGTCCTCATGTTGGGACTAACCATTTTCTCGAGTCAGGTCAAGTAAGGGCTTGGGCCCGGAGATATGAGCTGAGAAAATGGATTAATACATAAGATAGGGTTAATTTTTTGTTTTACGAATAACGCTTTATTGACCTAAGGGGCGTTATGTATTTAACCCGAAAATGGGACTTTGGAACTCCATTCAACCCGTTCAAGATGTTAATCGTGAGCACGTGAGTGCCTAAATTCGGAGTCAACCTCTAAACCCCTATTTTGAATTATTTATCAAAATCTTCGCGAACGTTACAAGACTATTTTTAACACGCTTTAATGTTAGATATAATCTAGCTACAAACTATTTTCAAAATGAAATCTTAAACAGAATATAGGGAGGACTATTCTCATGCTTATATATTCCTACGTCGAAGTGACTCCCTTTTTCTCTAATTCAAAGACTTGTTCTCCCGAAAGTCCTAATAAACTTACAAGTATCTCTTTACTGTGCTCTCCAAGTAGAGGGGCCGCATTAACTATTTTTCCTGGAGTCTCCGAGAATTTCACTGGGAAGTTAGGCACTCTCACAGCTCCTGCCTTAGGATGTTTGACATCTACGAACATTTCACGGGCTTTCAAGTGGGGATCTATCACTACTTCATCGACATCATAAACCGGTGCTACAGGTACTCCAGCCTTCACGAAGAATTCCACTGCCTCCTCTCTATTTTTTTTCCCAATTTGTTCTGCAATCTTCTCTTCATCGATTTCATCAACACCAAGATGACTCTTCAGTCTTTCAATAATCCGTGGTGAGAAGCTCGCATAACGGATCCACCCATTGTCCACAGTCTTTATTAGACCCCCGAAACCCCGTCCCATTGGAAACTTATCCTTCAGCTCCCAGAGCTTGAGTCCGGAGAGGTTATACCCTGTTGTGGCCGTATTCAGAGCTACCATGCAGTCCAATTGTGCCACATCTATCATCTGTCCCTGTTGCGTTTTATCCCTGTACCGTATCGCGGAAACGATGCTCATCGCTGCGAAAATTGCAGGGGCGAGATCTCCATATGCTTGAGCCATCTCACGTGGTGGACCGTTTGGATCAACTAGGTCACCTGTTAGGCGACTGTGTCCACTCATAGCTTCGGCGATCATAGCGAAAGAGCCACGTTTGGCGTATGGGCCGTACTGGCCAAATCCAGATAGAGCGGCATAGATGATTTTTGGATTTAATCCCTTTAGCACCTCATAACCAAGTCCAAGTTTTTCCATGCTGCCCTGTCTAAAGTTCTGGACGACAACGTCTGATGCTTTCACAAGTGATTTGAAGAGTTTGATCCCTTCGAGTGACTTGAGGTTCAGTGTGAGCCCCTTCTTGTTCAGATTGTGATGGTGAAAAGTATAACTCGATCCGCCAAATAAGGCTCCATCGGCAATTCTATCGATGCCCCCCCAAGGTGGTTCAACACGAATAACTTCTGCTCCCATCTCCGCTAAGAGTAATGTACAGTAAGGGCCAAACCAGAACTGGGTGAGGTCTAGAACTCGGATGTCCTCCAATATATCCTTCATGATCAATCCGTGGGATCAATGAAGCCGACATCCAATTTTAATATCTTACGGGAATAGCTACCTATTCTACATCAGACTGGTGTCCCTTTCGACGTAATACCTTGGGATAAAACAAGACATGGTTTATATTTCGATATGTGAAACTTTCAACTGATTGAGATATGTCTGACACTCTAAAAGTTCAGAATCTTGAAGCGTCTAAGGGAACAAAAGTACAGGGCGATTTGTACATTCACGAACGGCCCGCGTATAAACATCAAGTTCCAATTACTCTAGTGAATGGGGCTGGGGACGGCCCCACTCTGTGTATAAACGGTGGTGAGCATGGATCAGAATACAATGGCCCTGCTGGGTGTCTCAAGCTGATTGAGGATATAAATCCTGACAACATTAATGGAAAAATAATCCTTGTACCCGTGGTGAACACGCTCGCATTCGAGTCACGGTGGATGCATGGGAACCCCATAGATTATCGGGATATAGGTGGGTGTTATGTTGACAAAATCCCAAGAGGAGGATCTGGAGTCCCTAAGCACAGCTACCAGCTAGCAATGACCTTCTATAAAGAGGTCTTGGCCCAGAGCCAGTTTAGACTAAACCTCCACGGAGGAGATCTCGAGGAAGACGTGCTGACCGGTGTCATGTACGGTAGATACGGAGACCAACAAAGAGATGACGAGAACCTGGCGATGGCCAGAAACTTCGGCTGGAAGTGGATCAGGGAAGGGATCAGGAAGCCTCGCCCAGGATCGCCTCCGAGAAAGAGGCGATATATGCCAATGACCGTGGGAACTGAAGCGGGAGGAATGGGTCGCTGCACATCAGATATAGTAGAGATGGTCGTCAAAGGCTGTCAAAATACTCTCAAACATCTAAACATGATGGATGGAAAGCCGGAAATTCCAAAAAAGGCTAATGTCTTTAATCCCTATCATATGTACGCAGAACATGGCGGATTCTTTATCTCAAACGTTAAGGGGGGTGACTTGGTTACAAAGGGGGACGTTCTAGGGGAGATTCGGAACCTGAATGGCAAGATCTTGGAAGAAATTGTGGTACCAACAGACGGTGTCATCCATATGATCACCTCACCTGCAGTTTGGGAAGGCGATGTGACCTACGAGATAGGTAAAGATATTCGAGAGATAGAGTGACCCCAAAATCTTCTTTCTTTTTTTAATTGTGTCTAACTATATTTGATCTAGACATAGTTATTTTTAAAAGCAATTATATTATTTAATTAACGATGAACTCCAAAAATTTAAAGCCCGGAAAATATTACGAGAAACATACTATCCCACCTGTTGGCACCCATAATACCGTACCTCCTTTTTCTACAAAGATGAAAAGTGGAGTAGAGGTGGATATTGATGTCATTCGGATCATAGGAAAACAAGCCGGCCCTAAGTTATATGTCGGCGGTGGAATTCATGGCGACGAGATTAATGGAGTCGAGGCTATCCTAAGGCTGCAAGACCAAATCGACTTTAATGATGTGAAAGGTGAACTAATCCTCGTACCTGTTCAGAATCCCGCAGGATACGTGTTCAGATCAAGGTCCAATCCCTACGACCCCATCGATCCCGATTGGGTCCACCCAGGATCACCCACAGGGTCCTATTCCAAGAGAATGAAGTATATCTTGAATACGCTGGCCTCAGAGGCTGACTGTGTAATCGATATGCATACTGCAGGCCGGGGCGGGTCTAATAACCCCATGGCCTATACCCCCCCTGAAATTGGGAACGGAGCAGGAAAACGATCACTTGAACTATCAATTGCCTTTGGGGGAGACCGCATCATCCAAGGAGATAATGAGGAGGACTATGGATGGCCTGTCCAATTGGCAATGCCTTTTGTCGCCGTGAGGGAGGGTAGAGCTGGAATCTATCCCGAAGCAGGACAAGGCGGCTCTGGCTTACCTGAAGACGAATACGTGGAATATTTCATTACCGGAGTCCTCAACGTGATGAAAGCCATGGAAATGTTGGACGGAGAGATCGTTGATCAAGGAGAGAGGATTGTAGTGGATCCTTTAGAGGATGGCACCAAAACGGTTAGAACGGTCAACGGCGGAATATTCAATCCTGTTGTAGATAACGGAGATTCTGTCAAAAAGGGACAGTTGCTCGCCGAGGTCCACTCTATACCAAAAGGGATTGAAGAGATCAAAGCACCAATAGATGGGCTAGTTATTTTCATCAGAACCTATGGTCCAATAGAGGAGGGGGGACGTCTGATCTCCATCTCCCCCCCATAAACATAAGCAAGCCCTAATGAAAAAAGGGGGGAGTTCCAGATGTATGATCTAGATCTACTCATTGAGAATGGGACTATTCTCACAATGAACCCCCGAAATGACATCATAACAAAGGGAGCCATTGCAGTCAAAAATGGGATAATCGTAGACATCGGAGCCCATGGAGAATTAGGGGCTAAATACAATCCAGACAGAGTAATTGACGCTTCAAACTCTGTCATTCTGCCCGGACTAATTGACACCTATGCCCATGCAGGCCACGCGATGATAAAAGGTATCTGGAACCCATTCAAAGGTTGGCCCTCTAGCGATCTTTACTTCAATGCATCCACAGAGGAGTTCTGGTATGCCGATGGTTTACTCGCGGCTGTAGACCGGTTAAAATCCGGAACAACAACTGGTGTCTCTATTATTGGCGCGACTCCAGCACGACTTGACTCTCCCGCTTGGGCTGACAATAATGCTAAAGCCGTAAAAGAGGTGGGAATTAGGGCCGTTATTGGTGTGGGTCCTCCCGATCCCTTCCTTCCAGGACAGAACCGTCTAGAGTCAACGATATGGGCGGATGGAAAGCCTTCAAAACATATCTACACCTATGACGAGACAATTGAAAATACTAAAAAAGTTATAGAAAAATGGCACATGGAAGCGGATGGCAGGATATATGTTTGCCTTTCTTTCCCGTATCTTTGCGGGAGACTGCCGTCTCACTCCAAACACGATGCTACCTATAACTATAGAGACGAAGACATCCCTGTCCTCCTGGAAAAAGCCATGGAGATGAGGCGGCTCGCGGACAAATATGGGGTTCAAATTCACACTCACCTCTATGGTGATGCACTTGAGTTCGGCCTTGAAAAGTTCGGGAAAGAAAATATCTTCAAACTGTTCGGTCCCGACGTTGTTCTTGCTCATTGCAACGGGCTTACTGCGAAAGAGATTGAGATCATTTCCCAGACTGATACAAAGATCGCCACGGCTCCTTCCGCAACGGAACCCACCAGGCACGGACGGTGTCCCGTTCCTGATCTTATTAAAAGTGGTGTTTGTGTCGCAACCTCAACTGACGGAGCAGCGCCACACATGTCCTATGACCTTTTCCTTAGTATGAGGAACGAGATCCTGATCCAGAGATATCACGAACAAAACCCGAGTTATTTACCCGCTGGGAAAGCTCTTAGAATGGTAACTATAGATGCAGCCCGTGTTCTTGGACTCGAAAAAGAGATAGGTTCCATTGAGGTGGGGAAACAGGCTGATATCATACTGATAAATTCAAATCGTCCGCACTATACGCCGCTGAGGGATATTCCTCAACTTTTGGTATATTTCGGTTCGGGTCACGATGTCACAACTGCGATGGTACGCGGGAAGATTCTGATGGAGAACAGAATAGTGAAAACCGTTGATGAATCAGAAGTTGTGAGGTTTGCCCGTGCTGAGATAGAGCTTGCTTTCCAACGTTTCGAGAGTCTAGGATACTCACTTGACAAATACCTGAATAGTGGAGACAATTTTTGGACAGGATACAAACTAATAGATGATGGCTCTCCTTGATTTTTTTCAGCAGCTTCATTTGATACAATGTACCCCCCGATTGAGGGTATCTTATTTTTCTATTTAGTGCGTTGAATCTCTTTGATTTAAGTGATTATTAAACAAACAAATGCATTGAAGATATGTGCAATGTTGAACACACGGGAGACGAATATCTCAGATATCCAATCCGTTGATGTATGAGTCCATTCTATCCAAAGCTTCAGTTAAAACATCCATGGGTTTGACCAGAGCTAATCTGACGAAACCCTCGCCTTGTTGACCGAAATACTTTCCAGCCATTGTTATGAGTGCTTTCTTTTCGAGGAGGTCGTTGCAAAAGTCAATGCTGGAGGGGCAAAGCGCCGAGACATCAACCCAGACGTAGAAGGCGCCTTCAGGTTTGCGGCAGGATATACCCTTTAATGCGTTAAGGCGCTGGACTACATAATCTACCCTTTTCTCGTACTCTTGAGCCATTAAAGTCACTGGCTCCCATGACCCCTGAAGGGCGGCCAGCCCCGCTCTCTGAACGAATCCAGCAGGGCAAATGACCATATTAGCCTGAAGGCCCCCCATCATCTGTGTAAGCTCTTGGTTTGCAATTAAGTAACCCAATCTCCAGCCGGTCATGGAAAAGGTCTTGGAAAAGCTTACGATAACCACTGTTCTATTTTTCATTCCTGGATAGGTTGCGATCGATTTGTGTTTCCCTTTCCAGACAAACTCGCTGTAAATCTCGTCTGATATCACAAGGAGCTCATTCTCTATGGCAATAGCTGCAACTGTCTCTAAGTCAGCATCTGAGAAGACAGTTCCTGTGGGATTATTTGGAGAACAAATTATTAGCGCCTTGGTTTTGGGAGAAATTTTCTTTTCCAAGGTTGGTAGATCGATATGGAAGTTATTTTCCCTGTTCAAGGGAAAGATGATCGGCTTTGCTCCGAGATATTTAATGATTGGAGAATAAACCGTGTAGCTCGGGTCGGGTATTAAAACTTCATCTGCATTATTTAGTATGCTGGTGAGTGTCAGGAACAAGGCTTGTTGACTTCCCGGTGTAACCAATATTTCTCCTTCTGGATCCAGATTCATATGGAATTTCCTTTGGTATTGAGCGATCTCCTCTTTGAGCTCGGGAAGACCACTGGTGAGCGTGTAGTGTGTATATCCATCTTGGAGAGCCCTATACGCCGCTTCAACGATATGGGACGGGGTCGGGAAGTCTGGATCTCCGCTACTAAGATTGATTACGTTAGACATGTGGCGGATCTTTTCTCTTAATTCACCAAACGGGTCGGGCTCCATTTTTTTCAGGTTTTTTGATATCCATCTTTTTCCCATAGTAATCTTCAGAGTATTGTTGATTAGTATTAAGCGTTTTCAGAAAGTGAAAATATGATATCTACCTCAACATATAGATACAAATAATGGAGTTCAAAGAAAAAATGGTAAAAAGAAAAAAAAGGGTTACTGGTATTTGTTTTTTATAGGTATTTTTCCGGGATCTCGAGGGTTTCAAAGTCTGCTAAGAACTCAACAAGCCAGTCTCTGCAAGTGTTCAGTATGTAATCGCCTTGTTCTGCACTAACTTTGTCGGAGATGCTCACCCATTCGCCTGGCTCAGGATCATCTATATCCACCTTTGCTCTAGGGAGCGGCATCTGAATTGTCCCCTTATTGTATACCACTCCATGAGGGACACTCGTGAGTTTGGGATCAGAGCCCGCACAAATAAGGGTCCCATCAATTTTCACGGGTGAACTGAACTTATCGTTAAGCACGTCTTTTCGGAGACGTTGCTGGAAAGCCCCTGTTCTGCCTTCGCCGTCTCTCAAGACCGAGGGGTCATTTTTACCGCATGCAGCGTCAACGCTTTGTTCCAAGAGGTTGACGTTTCTAAAGTTTGGATTCTTGTCCCCCTCCAGCTGGATCATAAGATCCCACCACCTGACGTAGGCACATAACACTCCCAATTTATTGAGCTCTCTTGCTACGCTCAGGTATGCACCGTCATTCCCACCGTGGCCGGTGAGAAATAAGAAGTGTTTGATACCGAATTTGACGAATGACATCGAGATCTCCTTGATTATTTGCCTTACAGGTTCTTGTGAAGTTTTTATAGTCCCAGGTAGAGTAGCGCTGCCTGATACTCCGTAGGGGAGTGTCGGGACAACTATCACTTTATCTGGAATTGCCTCGCCAAGCCTTCTAGCGAGCTCTGTACAGGAGAACATATCTGTTCCAAGTGGACCATCGCCATGCTTATGTATCGCCCCCACCGGCACAACAACGATCTTCCTTTCTTTCACTATCTTCGCAGCTTCGGCAGAAGTCATATCTGCTAAAAGATACTTTGTCATATTCCAAAAAGATTAGATTTGTCCTATATAACTATTTTTTCATTTAAAAAATGGAATTCAAATTTACTTTTGGATAGATCATTATAAACAAAATTGCTTTGGTACAAAAAATAAATGGAACCAAAATAAGTAGAAAAAGTGAGGGAATGAATGTCCCTCGGAAAATCTCTCTTGCTAGTACCCTGTTTTGCCCTCGATCTCAAGGAGCAGGAACAGCGGGTCGTTCTTGTGGACTACCCGCTTCGGGAACATGGTGTGAACGATACCGCTGATCGGAGCGTTCACTTCTGCCAGCGTGGAGCCGTCGAGGTCGGTGATCCTGCCGAGAACGTCCCCTTTCTCGAAGATGTCTCCATAGTCGGCGGTGGCGGTCCAGATGCCTGAAACCGGGGCAGGCGCCCTATTCCATTTGCTGTTCAGGTATCTCTGATTCTTGGGCTTCGTCGGTTCACCCTCGCTCATGCCGAAGTGCTTCAAGAGGTTCAATGTGCCACTGATGTGCAACTCGACAAACTCCTCGAGAGGTTGCTCTCTGTATCCAAGGCCGCTCTCGGTGATGATGGAGGCAACACCGGCGTTGTTCAGTTCGTAGACCATCGTGCCGGGTCTCGTGTGTCCTATCTCCGGGGTGCTGGGTAGCACATACTCGTATCCGACGACTTTCGCCATGGTTTCACCTGTCTCATCGGTGTCTTTTCCGGCCCTCAGCACGATAGTGTGAACGAGATGGGACTCGTTCAGGTCTCCTCCCCTGAAGTCGACGTGGTAATTCGCTTTAGAGAGGATATTGAACGTCTTGTGGGCGAGAATCTGGGTGGGTCTCCCCTCGGGGTCCCCTGGGAATGAGCTGTTTATTCTCCCCCTGTCGACGGGGGTCGTGGAGGAGGATGTTAGGTTTAGTCCGGGTACTCGGAACTGGAGCGCGTTCATGTTCATCACGGGGATGGTGATAAACCGCCCCGATAGTTTCTCGGGGTCCAAGAGCTGGTATAATCTGGAGGCTGCCTCGACGCCACAGTACTCAGTGGGATACAGTCCTCCGGTCACTGCGAGGGTGGGACCATCATTAACACCATTAACGACGCCCACGGGCATATCAAACTTCGCTGCTACCGTATCTACAATAGGCACGTATCCGAATTTTTTTTCTCCCTTTTTGACTTCTAAAGGGTTAAAACTGTCTCCTGACATAATAAGGAAAGCGATATCCAAGTTTATTTAAGAACACCGGTTCACTCTCGAAAACGTTTAATTCCGCATATCGTATTTGGAATGGTAATCTCCGTAAAACAGGAAGGAAGAATGAATAAATGATTGAGATCGATAAGAAAATTAATACTGCCATAGCAACCGAGGATCTGGATGCATTATTGGTAATAGGTGTGGATAACTTCACCTATGTGAGTCATCTAATCCTCCCCTTTGCTTCCAATTACCCGGACAGGCAGGCTGTAGTGCTTCATACCAAGGAGGGACTAGGTGGTATTGCATGTCCCATTGACTGGGAGGAAGCAGTAAGAGACCAAGGCTGGAATGGGGAGCTGGTAGCTTATGACGAAAACAAAGACCTACCCCCAAAGGCACTCATCGGGACAATCAAGGTCCTAATGGCGCGACTCGGTCTTGAAAAAGCTAAAATCGGGATTGACGAAACCCGAGCATCAAAACAATTTATAGATAATTTAAAACAGATTATCTCTGATGTTGAATGGATACCTTTTGATAGTGTGCTCAGAGATCTTCGCTTATTAAAAACTCCCCAGGAGGTGAAATTAATCGAGTCTGCAGCATATCAATCTGAGCTGGGAATCATCACTGCTTTAATGCATTTAGAGGGGACCGTCGCTGTCCCTGGATATACTATCAATGAGTTTACGGAGAGAGTGAGAGTTCATGTCTTTGAATTCGGAGGCACTGGCGTAGAGCACATGGCAACTCAGGTGGGAGCTGCTGCCCAGATGTTTTACACTGCTCAGAGAGGATGGATTAAGGAGGGGGACCTTGCCCGGATAGATATAACAAATCACCTCAAAGGATACTGGTCAAATGCAGGTCGTATGGCTGTGATCGGAAATCCGACTCATGAGCAGTCAGCTGCTTTTGAGAACAACCTCAGGATAAAATCTGTGGCCCTCGCGACTCTCAAGTCTGGCACCAAATGCAACGAAGCTTTCGCCGAGGTGAAAAAGAAAGCCTATGAGCTTGGGATACCGTTCTTTGAGGAGGCTGGGATTGGTCATGGCGTTGGTGTCAGCCACAGAGAAGCCCCCTTCTTGAACTCCTTGGATGAAACCGTCCTTAGACCTGGTATGGTCATAGCACTTGATGTTTATACTTATGGTCCAGAAAAAGAGCTAATCCACTCTAAAGATATCTACAAAATCACGGAGAGTTCTCCAACTCTTCTTAGCTGGTATAAGACATGGGACAAGCTATATTCTGTGATAGGATTCAGGTCGACACATTAGGAGATGAAAAAAATGAAGAAACTCGGTATAAAAGAAAAGGTTTGTAATGCAATAGAAAATTCTGAATATGACGCAATAGTAGCTGTAGGTTCGGATAACGTTCTATATCTTAGTGGCGCCTCAATGCCTTTCCTCTATAGCTACCCTGACCGACCCGTGATAGTAATATGGCCAAAAAATGGGATTAGAATCTGTATATGCCCCGTTGAGTGGGAATCGACACTTCGCAACATGAGTTGGCTTGAGAAAGTCTCACCCTACACGGAGGGAGAGGATAGCATTAAACCCGCTAGTAAAACCCTAGCCGAGGAGCTCAAAGGGTTAGTTGATAACGGGGGAAAGATCGGACTTGACCTGAATCGGGTGTCCAACGCTCTATTCAATAATATTGAGAATGCTCTCTCTGGACTAGAGATTGTGGATTGCAGTGATTGGATAAAAACACTCAGGATGACCAAGACATCCGAAGAAGCGGAGCTCCTTGAGGATGTAGCTTATCGGACTGACCACGGAATCGTCGGTTCCGCTCATCACATCATTGTTACACATCCCAAGACCGAGATGGCATTGGCAGAGGACACCAGGGTTCACTGCATGGAGCGAGGCCTCGATACTGTTGGACATCACTCTATGGCCCAAGCTGCATCTGGCATAAGCGCGAAAAAAATGTGGCCCTTAGTTGATCGATATGCGATTGGCTGGGAGAAGGTGTTACAGAATGGGGAGCTTGTGCGTTTGGGTATGGTTAGCTCTTATGATGGTTATTGGTCTGATGCGACTAGAACGGTGATCAATGGTGAACCAACCGCAGAGCAGAGCAAAACTTTCAATGATCTAATATCGCTAAGGAAAAAGGCGATGGATACTATCAAACCTGGGGTGAAATGCAGTAAGGTCTATAACTCTGTATTAGAGAAGGCGGGAAACGATGGTATCAAGCTACTAAACGGTCTTGGAGTTGGCCACGGAATAGGAGTAACATCCCACGAGCCACCCTATCTTACCGCTACCGATGACACAGAGTTGAAGCCAGGAATGATTTTGGTCCTAGACCCAGTTATATCCGGCCCAGATGGAGAGATCTGGCGTTCTAAGGATACCGTCATAGTAACTGACACCGGATGCAAGACCCTTGGTTGGTACATAAACTGGCGGGCTCCCTATATAGCGGCCTACAACCTCTAATGATATTTGAAACTTAAAGAGGACCTTCTTGCAGGGTTCTCTTCCTTTTTATTTCTTTTGTTTCAATCAATGACTCGCATTTATTTCAAATAAGAGGCTGTCGGAAAATTTTAAAATAGCTCCCTGTGAGGTATTGAAAGCATGACCGCTCTTACTCGACTATTTGAACCAATTCGAATAGGGACTATGGAGGTAAAAAACAGGATAGTGATGCCTCCTATGGGAACCCGCTTCGCTAGTGTCTCAGGCGAAGCGACCAGCTATCACATTAATCATTATTTCACCAGGGCACAGGGTGGAACTGGCCTGCTTATAGTCCCTTGGGTCCTTGTGGATACTACGTTTGAAAAAAAGACGGGTCGTCTGAGGATAGATACTGACGAGCATATACGTGGCCTTAACGACATCGTTGAAGCGGTCCATATCCATAAGGCTAAGATAGCGATTCAGCTAAGCCTTGGAGGAAGAGCAATCTCTTCATCGGAAGCTGTAGGCGAAGTACCAATAGCGCCTTCAAAGGCATTCTGCGCGCCATACGGGACAACCGCAAGAGCTCTAACTTTGGACGAAATAGACTATTTGGTTGAAGCCTTCGCCAAAGCATCGTTCAGAGCTAAAGAGGCCGGCTTCGACGCAATAGAATACCATGGTGCTAGTGGGTATCTGATCTCCCAATTTCTCTCTCCTTTCGTCAACAAGCGGACCGATGCATATGGGGGGACCCCTCAGAAGAGATTGACCTTTCTCTTAGAAATCATCGAGAGGACTAGGGAAAAAGTAGGTAAAGATTTCCCTCAAATGGTGCGGATAAGCGGGGATGAATTCATAGAGGGGGGGCTCACCCTTGAGGACAACAAGTTCATCGCAAAAAACCTAGCAGACGCAGGCGTATCTTGCATAGATGTCACCATGGGCATCGTAGAGTCCTATCATAAGGCAATGCCCCCTATGTGCATCCCTAGGGCGGCTTATGTCCATCTTGCTCAGGGTATTAAGGAGACTGTCGATATTCCCGTTATCGCTGTCGGTAGGATAAACGATCCCAGATTGGCTGAGCAAATATTAGTGGAGGGAAAGGCAGACCTAGTCGCCATGGGGAGAGCGCTTTTTGCTGACCCGGAGCTCCCGATTAAGGCGAGAAGGGGGAAATTTGACGATATTACGCCTTGTTTCGCATGCCTCCGTTGCGAGATGGCTACTTCTAGAAACATACGGGTACATTGCACAGTTAACCCGAATTTGGGTCGAATTCAAAATTATCCTTTATCCCTGGCTAAACAACAGAAACGAGTACTTGTAATAGGAGGCGGTCCTGCTGGTATGACTGCTGCGACTGTTGCAGCGCAAAGAGGTCACGATGTAACTCTTTACGAAAAGCAGGGAATGCTAGGTGGACAGCTTATACTGGCAGGCACACCACCCCTAAAAGAAGAAATCAATTATTATACTGATTATCTAGTGAATCAAGCTGCCAAATCAGGTGTAAATATTGTCCTCAGGAAAGAGGTTACAAGGGAACTAGTTCAAAATGAAACACCAGATGCAGTTGTAGTTGCAACTGGGTCCGTACAGATTATCCCCAGAATTCCTGGAGTAGATGGTCCTAACGTGGTCAGTGCTTGGGAGGTCTTGGCCGGTGAATTCAAAGCAAAAGATAATGTGTTCGTCGTGGGCGGAGGAATGGTAGGACTAGAGACTGCTGAATACCTTGCAGAGAAGGGTAAGACCGTAGCTGTAATAGAGATGCTCTCTGATGTCGGGATAGACATGGAGCCTTTCAGCAAAGTTTTCCTGCTTGAAAGGTTTCAAGAGATGGGGGTTAGGGTTTTCACCTCAATGAAGGTCAACAAGATATCATCTGACAGCTTGGAAGCGACTGGGGCAAACTCGAAAAAGCATGTTTTCAAAGCGGGCACTGTTGTGATAGCCGTAGGCTCTCGTTCTTGTGATGAGTTATACGATAGCTTGGAGGGTCAGGTTAACGAACTGTATAAAATAGGTGACTGTGTCAGACCTAGTCGAATTCTTGAGGCTATCCACGAGGCCACATTTGTGGCCTATCAGATTTAACTCGCTTAAGGCTTGTAATATTTTCAGGAATAATTATGCTCCTTATATAATTTGTTGATTTTATTCGGAGGAAAGTAAAACATGCGTAATTTATCTGACTCCAGATATGTTTTTGTTAGAATTGATCCCTCGTAAAAAAATAAGAAAAAAAATAGAGATTGTGTTTTTTTACTTCCAATCTGCGGGGCTTACTTCGCCTTGATAGCCTCTTTCTGTCCAGCTCTTGTCGTGTTCTATAAACTCCATGCATACATATTGGAGAACATCGCTAGTTGAGTGCCATATTCCATGGAGGGCTCCCTCTGTGACATAACCAAACGATCCCGGCTTTGCAGTGCTTACCTCACCGCCTTCTAAGCCTCCCATGAACTCTCCGAGACCTCTAAGACAGTACAGTATCTCCTCGGGATTCCTGCCTCCGATCTTTTTCCCTGTTTTTGGATCTATTTTTCCTCTGCCATATCCTCCCGGATGTGTCTGTATGTCAATTGCATGCATCTTCAGAGCTCCCATAATGGCGTGTTCTTCCTCTGTTATTATCTGTGTATATCCGTACCTTGTTTGGTGAGGAGTAGGTACTTGATGTAGATTTCTTACTCGGGACTTGGCCCATCTGAAAGCGGGTCTTGGAACTTTGTAGGCTATTGTGAACATCCGTAGTTCCCCTTCACCTACATTGGCGATGCTGTGCCTCCTCAAGCCTTTCCGCTGGCTTGTGGGGCCATGTGTTCCTGCTGGCGCGAAAATGGTCGTATCCCCGTGAACGAGGTTGGCCCCATAGAAACCGACGCCTGAAATAATGTAGTGCTGAAACTCTGTTAAGGGTTCCTCGAAGGTGACTGTAGAATCCTCTTTTACAACATAGTGTCTGGCGCCAAGGCCCCCTGGCCGGCTGTCCTCAGGCTTCATTAGCACCCGTTCAAAGACTCCATCACTTATCTCAACTGGTTCAACATCTTCGATATTTATATGCATATTACTCACCCCTCCGGACTTGTTCGTGATCAACAAACTCTACCAGTACGTATTGCATAGGGAATTTTTCATGTGTGTTATTAACGCTGTGCATCTCTCCCTCAGGTGTATAAATAAAGGACCCAGGACGAGTCCTCACTTTATCCCCATCGGAGTCCAGCTCCCCTGTGCTACTAAGTTGATACATTATCCGCTCTGGACCACAGTAAGGTGGAATTTCGGTTCCGGTTGCTTGAGATTGGACTTTTACACAATGAATCCTTGAGGCGCCTAGACCTATGAGTTCTTGCTCGTTCAACACTTTTGTCTGACCTGTGATCTGTTTTCCGGAATGGTATTGGGGTATATGGTATAGGTTCCGATCGAGCCTTCGGGACCAGCTGAATGCTGGCTTGGAAACCTTGCAGGCAACGGTCAATAACCTAGTTTCAGCCTCACCCGTCTGGGCGATTGTGTGCTTTGCTATATATGGTTCAGTGCCAGTTTTGGTGCATGGTATAAAGATGGCTGTGTTACTAGGTAGCAGATCTCCACTAAGCCCTCCAAAGCCTATGCACCCCTGTATAACGTAGTGCATATACTCTGTCATGGGATCATTGAATACTATTTCACTGCCTGGCTGAAGAGTTATGTGGGATACACTCAAGACTCCTGACTGACTATTTTCGTGTTTAAGTAGTGTCCTGATTTCAACTCCTTGCTTAGTATTAATCGGATTAACTTCTGTCGCTATAACGTGCATTTTGATCAAATGAAATTGCTTTCCTGAAGTATATAATATCTTTCAGTAAAAAACGAGATCGTAAAAAACCAATTCTCTTTTATGTTCGTCTCTCTTCCAATGCAGCGACCTATAATAAAAATGTTATATTCAGATTTATTTAAGAGTAGTAATTGTGTACCGACATCCTAGTGGCGCTAGGGCATTATCAATTTTTTCAATCAACATCGTTAAATTTTCGAAGGTTGGACCCTCCAGCCACTCAAAGAAAAAATCATAATTTCCAATTGAAGAACCTGAGGAGCTAACAATGTTTTTAATTCGTTCCCTTGAAATTGATACTCCCTGTTTCTCAAAATATGAACCGATCCAATCCAACCTATTATTTTGAAAATGTTGCCCCCCTACATCTCTTGACAGGTTTTTTGGTATACCTCTTGCAAACACTGTATCCCATATGCGGACCTGGGGTAGCCCTACAGCTATTTTTTCAAGTTCTCTTATCGCTTCTAAAACAGGTGGGCCAAAGATCTTGATGTAGCTTTTCATATCTAAGTATTAATTTAGGATAATAAAAAGTCGCACACATGTAGTTGTGATAAATCATACCTCTAATTTCCGACAATCCATCAAATTAAAATTCCATAAAAATACCAGAATTCTCCAAGCCTAATCAGTTGTTATAACCTGTTCAGATTTACAAAATGAGTAAATACTTCGAGGTCGTTTGATTCTCGGATGTTGAGAAAGAAACTTCTCCTTGAGAATAGAACAAAAGAACATTTATTCCAAAAGATCCGCGAATTTAGTGAAAAAAGGGATTATTTAATATACGAACGCGATGAGGGGGCTGTTCATGTGTTTGAGATATTCGATCAGACCCTAAAGTCAGGTATGATGGAAGACGTGATGGGTTTTTTTGTTGGAAACTCTTTCCTTCCCTCACGGATACGAATTGAGGTTAGAGCAATCAAAATCGGGGAAAAGCTAGCTGTTACAGTTAAAGGTGATGTGATGATGAATGTGCATAATTATATAAAGAACAGGCCAAACAGGAAAGACACCGTGAAATGTAGAGCGGTGTTCAACTCTTTCATTGATTCTATGTCCATAAATAATAGCGCGGGATAGTCCTGATTAATGACTTAGGAAAGCATTTGATGTAATGCCCTTTATGATTTGCCTGTTTATACCTGAAGAGTTGTTTTAAGTTAAGATTTGAAAGGAGCCAAAAGCAGGCTCAATTCAACTCGTTATGAACTTCTTGTATAATATCCTCAAAGTCATTATCTGCCGTCAAGTTCGAAGTTTTTAGTATCATTTCCTTCATCGTTGGTGTCCCTATACCGTTGGCTTTGCTCATTTGCAGTGTTGGATACTCCAAGATGGGCTTTCCAATCATCTTTTCAGTTTTGTAATGTTTCATTACAGTAGCTGCCACTGCATCAGCGGCCACTCTATCGTTACTAACAATTATTATGCCTGGCTTAGCTATAGCCGTAGGACTTGTAGATCTTTCCCGGCGGAACATCATACCATCCATTACAACTAGGTCGGCAGAATAAGCCAAGTTTATCTCCATAGCTTTTTCCAGGAAATCAGGTTCGGGATAATCCGGTCCGTTATGTAACCATTCTCGTCCGATGGAGTCCAAAAGACCAACCCCAATCTTAAGTCCTAAAGTGAAAGAAACTGGACCTCTATGAAGGTCCATAACCGGCGCAATGATTACTCTTTCAGCCTCATAGACTTTACGTGGGATTTTTATACCATCAGGCCACCACCGGCTTTTTGGAGGTCTGACCGTTACATATTCCTCTTCTTCAAAACAACTCAATTGTATTCCTAGGTCATCCGCTATGGCTTTTATCCCCATATTCTCCATTGTGTGACGTGTGGGGAGCCCGCGGGCTCTGCCAGAGGATTCTCCCACTATAATTTGGCCTGCTGGAAAGCCAGCGTTGATGAGGCTCTCCGATATGAAGCGAATGGTATCCGGATGTGTGTTACGAGGGAATGGATCATCCGTGTTTAAATTCGGTTTAATCACGATATTGCCCTTCACATCCTTAAAGAGAAGGGGACTTCCTCCGATTAATCTAAAAGCCTCGTTTATTCCTTTTCTCCGATCGTCAGTGCGAACTAGAGATACAACGCTTTTACCATCAACAGAATAGAGGCCCTTCCGGAGTGGTTTGTAAGGGGCCTCAGGCCCCCGAGGGGGATTGTCAATAAGATGACGGTAAATATTCATAGAATTCTCACGAGTAACTTCCATGTTTCAAATGAGGTAAGCACAATATTTATTTATTCCTCAATTTCTCTGAGAGCAAAAATGAATGGAGACTATCACCAGTATCTATCACGTACATGGCCGCTATATTGACCCGCTACGGTCTTCTCGAAACTAATACACCTTGCCTCCTAAAAGAGTGAAGAAAAAACCCTAGCGCTTCTCAGCCCCATCCCGAACATAGTCCACAATCTCGACGATCTTCCCGCCTTTTGAATAGACCCGGGGCACCCTCCTAGAAATAGTGCTAACCACCTCTTCAGCGATAGACCCCCTCCATCTTGCTATCTCGTTCACAGTTGGCGCCCCTCTCCTCCTGCTACCAAAAAGGATGACTTCGTCACCGATCCCCGCTCCCTCCACTCCACTAAGATCGACCATACATTGGTCCATGCATACCCGCCCCACGACCGAGACCCTTTTTCCCTTCACTAGGACTTTTGCCCGGTTCGAGAGGGCTCTACTGTAGCCGTCAGCGTATCCCACTGGGAGACTCCCGATAATGCTCTCTGCACCCGTGGTGTAGGTAAGGCCATAGCTTATTCCTGTCCCCGGGGGGACGACCTTCACGTTGGAGAGCCTTGTCCTCAAGGTCATCGAGGGCCAGAGGTCAACTCTACCCATATCCACCTCCTCTGAGGGATAGAGTCCGTAGAGCATGCAGCCCGGCCTCACCGCGTCTAGGGCGTACTCGGGAATGTCAATGATCGCTGCACTGTTAGCTGCATGCCTCTTTAGGGGGCTTATTCCCCGGACCTCGAGTTGTTCCGTGAAGCCTAAGAAATCTTCGAACTGCCTCCTTGTGTACTTCTTATCCTCCGCATCAGCGATGGCAAAGTGAGTGAAAATACCCTCAATCTCAAATAAGGGGAGTTGAGCGATGTCTTCTATTGCATTCAGCGCCTCTTTGGTGGGGAGAAACCCTATTCTCCCAAGGCCGGTATCAACTTTTACATGTGCCTTAGCGACCTTCCCGACTGATTCAGCTGCCTCTTCAAGTGCCCTAGCTCCCTCGACAGTATAAACGGTTGAAGTTATACCCCATTTTAATATCGTCTCGAAATGCTCAACAGGAGTATATCCGAGAATAAGAATAGGGGCTTCAATACCCGCTACTCTGAGCTCGATAGCCTCATTTAGAGTTGCAACCGCGAGGGATTTAGCGCCGTTTTCAAGGAAGATTCTGGAGCATTGGACTGCGCCGTGGCCATAGGCGTTTGCCTTTACGACCGCTATAATCTCTGCGGAAGGATTTGTGATCGTTCTAACCTCTCCAATATTGTGGGCTAGGGAGTCCATGTCTATCTTAGCCCAAACGGGGCGGATGACGTTCTGCATCTTTAACTAGTCTTGAGGTAAACTGAGAAATTTAGATTATCCGGTGAGTTTATTTCTATCTCTAGAGAAAAACTCTCCTTTTCCTTACCTCTACTAATTGTTAACTAAACTAAAGATAATCAGAGAAACTTCTATGAGTCCCCTTTATCTCTCAGAGGATGAGGTCACCCAAATGCTTGGCTGTGCAGAAAAATATTCCGTCAAAAGGAGTATCGCCCCGGATAAAATCCCTGGATAGTCACCTTTAGGATGAGTCTTTTTCTAGGACGCTGTGCACGCAATTTCCTATCGCAGCCTACAACGTCTTCATCGGTTTTAACAATAGGCCGGGTATCAAGGCTGTAAAGAATGACCTCAAAGAAATAGCATAATGTCCCTAGCTACTCTATTGTTCCCCGTTCAACCTAACCAAGAAGCTTACTTCGCTCTACTAGAGAGTCTTGAAGATAATTAACTGCTAAGATGCTTATCATAGCGCATACAAGCGTACTCCTATTTCCAAGGACTAAATCTTTAATAGACCTGCAATGCACGTTGTCTCAATAGTTAAAAAGGAGAATGATTAATTACGATGAATTTCACCGAACTTGATATTAGCTCTGATTTAAAACGTGGCCTCGCTGACAGGGGGTTTAAGGAGATGTTCCCCATCCAAGAGCAGGCAATCCCTCTGATGCTTAAAGGAGTGAACCTTATCGGACAGGCGCAAACAGGGACCGGGAAGACAGCCTCCTTTGGTGTACCTACAATTGAGAGACTGGACTGGGATGCACGGGGGGTTCAGGGACTCATCTTGGCCCCGACTCGGGAGTTAGCAGTGCAGATCGCTGACGACCTCGCCAGCTATGGCAAATACACACCTCTTCGGGTGCTCACCATCTATGGCGGGGTTTCCATCGAGAGGCAAATCAATGAGCTCAGAAGGGGTGTCCATATCGTGGTAGGGACTCCAGGGAGACTCATGGACCATATGAGGAGAGGCACCTTGGAGCTCGGGAAAATTAGATCGCTGGTCATGGACGAAGCGGACAGGATGCTGGATATGGGCTTCATTGACGACATCGAGTGGATTTTGAGGCGAACCCCGGATGACAAACAGGCGAGCCTCTGGTCCGCCACAATAGACGACCGGACCCGGCGGCTCTCGAGGAGGTATATCCCAGAGGCCCAGATGGTTATAGCAAGCAAGGATGAAATCGCCGTAGAGAGCATCGACCAGCGATTCATGAGGGTAGCCGTCCACGAGAAATTCGACATAATGACCCGAGTTATAGACCTCCTAAAAATTGATAGGGCTCTCATCTTTTGCCGCAGGAGAACTACGGTGGACCGGGTTACAGGGCTGCTCAAGAGGGCCGGTTACGACGCGGAATCCATACACGGCCAACTAAGCCAGGCAAGGCGAGAGGGGGTGCTTGGCAGATTCAGAGAGGCCAAGGTAAGCATTCTAGTAGCAACCGAGGTTGCTGCCCGAGGTCTCGATATTGTAGACGTCCCTTTCATCATCAACCACGATATCCCGGACGACCCCTTCATGTACTTTCACAGGATAGGGCGCACCGCGAGGGCTGGGAAAGCAGGTACTGCGATCACCCTAGTCACCTATGAGGAGGAAATTGAGTTGGCTCGCATTGAGGCTCTCACCGGGACCCGGATCAAGAAGATGACTCTACCCCCGGATTTTCTTTTCTAGTTATATATGTTTGTTTGATGGATACCCCGAGGTAAGACTTGATTCTTTAACCCCCAGATCCGAGATCGAAGGCGTTGTTACTAGCCCGATACTAGCCAATGCCATCTATGCCTAAAAATAGTTGTGGTACCAACTTATGCAGGGGAAGTCTGATGACCTGTGGGGTCCCCAGGGACTGATTTAAATCTCAGGGACGGTCTCTCATTGCAGGAGCCGGGGTAGCATAGCTTGGCTAATGCGCTGGACTCATGATCCAGAGGACTGCGGCACCAGCGCCCAGGCCGGATAGAGAGCGTGGGTTCAAATCCCATCCCCGGCACTTTCCACTCCACCCACGGTGGCGAACTCGATGTCAGCCTTATTATTGAGCGTCCATGGTGAATGCAGATCAACAGTGGAGATATAGTCCGACAGAGTCGCGCGCGCGATCTTTATTATTTTACTGAAGGTTTTCTCTGTTTTCGTAGTCTAGTAGATTTACTAAAAACCTGCCGCTGTCCCCATACGGCGTGGGTCGGCGCTGCTGTTGAGCAAGCCGGTTTCTAGGTCACGCCAATTGATTTGGAATGAACCCATGCTTGTATTATATGGTTCCAGTGGTCGCAGTAGGATCCCCATTCTAGCAAGGTCAGTTGAGACCTTCTTCGGAATTCGGCTTTCGATCTCCAGTACGTAGTCGTCATAGAGGGGGAACATGCGCGGCATCACTGATGCCTCATAAGGATCCATGCCGTAATCAAGGATGCTAGTTAACACCTGCGGAATTGTTGCATAAACATAACCTGGGGTTCCAAGCCCCAGCCAAGGTTGGCCATCTAGCATTACAATGGTGCTGCCAATCATTGATCTCATCCTGCCTCCCCCTGCGAACCACCCCTCCATGGGCGCAGCCATGGTGGTTTTAGCGTGGCTACCGATCATAGGCACGCCGCCCACTACTACGCCCGGTATACCTCCGGCTTGCCCTGTGTTCATCGACTGAGCCCAGTTGCCCTCCAAGTCGACAACGCTTAACTCGCAACTTCCGGAGGGTTGATTCTGGGCGTTTGTCGCGACAGGGCTGATGCCACCTGCGGCTAGACCGGCGTCCCCCGCGATGATTCGTACATGTTCTCTCAGGTCCTTTTTGGGTCTGCTGTTCCATATAATGTCGGCTATCATTGCATGGAATTCAGGCGATAACCACCTGTCTATCGGCACCTCGAATACTGCTGGATCACGTAGCATACCCAGTTCCCAATGGGCGTAGCGCAGTGCGTGGGCCATTACATAGAGTGCCTCAGCCGACTCTGTATAATGACCTAATGATTCAAGATCGAATTGCTTCAGAATACCAAGCACGATTGCAGTGAAAACTCCGGTTCGCTGAGGGGGATAATATTGAATTACCTCATGCCCGCGATGATCGTAGCGAAGTGGATCGACCCATTCCGGCGGGATCTCCGTCATTTGGGCCAAGTTAATTGGCCATCCAAGATTATTGGCGGCCGCCACGAAATGTTTCGCCCATTTCCCTTCTGTGAAATAGGTCGGTCCCTCAACCGCCAATCGTTGCAACGTTTCAGCCAAATCTGGATTTCGGAAATATTCACCCACATCCGGAAGGAATCCGTTCGGTGTGTATAGCGAACGGCCAGATGGAAAATACGTGTAGAGACGGAGATCAGCCTTTAGCGCGGCATACTCAAAAGATGACATAATATGACCCTTTTTTGCTGCTTTAATCGCAGGCTGGCATAAATAATCCCACGATTTGCTGCTAAAGCGTTCATGTAACGCTGCCATTGAAGGCATGAAACCGGGAATACACGCGCATGGATTGTGGCCAGGCCCCGATAGATGAGATCCGGGTAGACCTGGAACAGGCCGGAAGGGAGGCAACCCGGGGACGAGTGTGCCTGAACCGTTTAGCTGATATGTACGGCCGGAGTCAGCCTCCCAATATAGAAATGAGACGCTGCCCGTATGATTTGTCATGTGAGGCTCCACCACGGCTTGTATCATGCTGCCGGCGATAGTGGCGTCCACAGCATTGCCGCCGTCTTTCATCACTTGTAACATTGTATTGGTAACACTGGCATGAGAGCTACTGCAAACTACACTTTTGTTCCGCACCACGGGCTTTGGTCCCATCTTTCCCATAGATGCTCTGGTGATGATTTTCCCCCCCTATAATTGATATCCTCTATGCATTTAGGGTTTGCATGAACCTAGCTCTGAAGCAATAGTATGCGTACCTTTTGCATGAGCTACCCAACTCACCTTTAAAGGGGTGACCATAGTTCCTCATTAATAACCCCACGTTCCGTTTTTTGCACAGTAATCACGCCAAATAAGGCTAATCTGACAAGGGGATAGCGCGTATTAGTGACGAGAACCTATTTCCCTTAGATTTATTTTAGAACCGCTTTCACGGGCTGGGATTTTTCTAGTAATGAATTTTGTCTTTAAGATTCAGAAAAAATTGGATCAAGATCAATATTCTTAGATTACTCCTTAGTTCTTGAAGGGGGCTGCGCGCGATGAGATATATTCATCAGCAATCATTTTTAACTTAATATTGCCCGCGCATACGCGTAAAAGTAGTATTTGATTCCGTTCTCTTTGATTTTATCACCCCTTTGACAATTTTCACTCCATTGGGCATTACAAGCAAATTCTTTTACATCTCCTGAACCTCTCTGGAAAAGAACAGCGTCCGAATCACTTGTAACTGAACCAGGGGAATGTCGATTTGAATATCAATGAGAAAAAGTGTGTGGGATGTGGCAATTGCCACGCCGTTTGCGTCATGGGGGCTATCTCATTAAACCTCAACGGGAAATCTGTTGTCAATCAGGACAACTGTGTTGAGTGCTCCACCTGCTACCGGACCCTGAAGGATGAGGGGTATACTACCTCTCTTATGAGAGCCGTGCGTAGCGTTCTATCCCTCTTCCACCTCCAGTACATGGCTCCAGTGGACGTCTGCCCCACTGGAGCCCTAGAGCCCCCCAAGCTCGAGTATCCCAGGAACCTCCGGGCCACGTTTAGCGACCCCACTGTGGTCCACCCAGAGACCGGGATAGGCGGCCGGGGCACCGAGGAAATTAAGACCAACGACGTCACAGGTCGACTGGGACCCGGGGAGGCGGGCATCGTGGTAGAGCTAGGGCGCCCCGGGACTGGCGCCTACTTTCGGGATGTCCAGACGGTCGCTATGGCCCTTGCTCCCCTGGCGCCCGAGTTTGAGCCCAACAACCCGGTGACCCAGCTCATGGAAGACCTTGTTACAGGGAAGTTAAGGGGGGAGGTCCTTGATGAGAAGGTTATATCTGCGATTATTGAGGCGAAGACCATCCTAGAGAGGATCCCTGATTACCTCAGTGCCCTCCAGGCCGTCCAGAGCGAGATCTACACCGTCTTTAGCGTTGCCGTTGCATCCCGGTGCCTCCCCGACGGCTCAGTCCCCCACCAGAGATGGGTGGCGGAGGCGGGATACTCTCTCTCTCCCAACGGGAAGACCAATCTAGGGCTAGGCCGTCCACTGCACAGGGATGTATTGACGTGACCAACACGCTTCACAGGCAGGGAACGGTCGAGGAGCTCAAGAAGGACTATGTAATCTTCACTACTACGGCAAAGGGGATCAACAGGAAGGGCTCCGGGGCTAAGATCCGGGAGTTCCTCCGCATTTGCCAAAAATACGATCCTGTAAACACTGGGAGCAGTAAGAAAGGAAACATCTTCAAAGATGACATTAATATTGATGAGCTGATTTCTAGCCTTGGAGATGGCGCCA
Organism: Candidatus Bathyarchaeota archaeon; assembly: GCA_030739585.1. Classification (NCBI taxonomy): domain Archaea; kingdom Thermoproteati; phylum Candidatus Bathyarchaeota; species Candidatus Bathyarchaeota archaeon. Next base: position 149,467 of record JASLYX010000003.1, on the reverse strand, counting down.
CATCAGCCGCAGTCTTCACTAGCCTTGATTCCCTAAAAAATGTCATCGCCGAACTTATCGAGGCTGATCTCGGAATATCAATTAATGTCAGCGGGCTCCTTGATGAAGTCCAAGAGTGCTGCAGAACCAGGGGAAAAGACCGGCACAGTGTCGAGCAATCCCTCGGGTTCTGGGGGGCCAAAGACCGCCTCCCTGAGAGGGACGTGCTCACCATAAACACTCTCTGCGGCCATGGACTTGTCTCCTTTAACTTCATTCGTAAGATGATCGACTACATCAAGATGCGCAGGCTCACCCCTGCAGAGGCCGCCAAGATCATGGGCAAATCCTGCGAGTGCGCAGTCTTTAACACAGCCCGCGCTGAAGACCTGCTGAAGAAGATGCTGTTGGACCCGTGATCGTTTTTAAATCCCCTTCCCAGGACTAAATTAGACATCTCGTTTCTTCTTTTTGAGCGCGCGCGGGAAAGGATAGCCTTCATCTATCCCTCAGGTATGTAGAAATTAAGCTGCGCGCTTATTATCCATCCCTAACCTTCTTGCACTATAGAACGACCGAAAGTGCTTTAGACCGAGGTTCTCGAATTGGAATCTGAACTACATGGACCTTTACCATCAAATTCCTCCGTATCCCAATGCCTTGTCTGGAACCACAATACTTGTCCGCCTCCTTGACGGACTAGGGTTCCGCCTCCGTTGGTCGACAGAAGGTCTCAGCGATGAGGATTACGGCTTTAGACCGGCCCCCGACTGCATGAGCATCGAGGAGCTTGTAAGGCATATTTGGACTCTCGTAAACTGGATGTGCCTATCATCTGGTGTCGGCGGCTTCAAGCAAGGAGACCATATATCCATCACTCGGAGGCGCGTTTTGGAAATGATCTATGCCCTGAGAGGGACCTTGATCCTTATGAGCGATGAGGACCTGAAGGGAGTGACCATCAAGGGGAGACCCTTCTGGTATATCCTCAACGGTCCCATCTCAGACGCCTTCACCCACGTGGGTCAGATCAACTCCTTCAGGAGGCTTGCGGGCAACTCCACGCCGAACGCCAATGTTTTCACCGGCACACCTCCTGACGGCAGCTAAGGCTTACCGGCAACGATGACTCGCGCGCGAATAGTCGAAGCTTACAGCACAGTAAATCACAAAAAAATTATGTTTAAGAGGTTTTTTCGAAGGTTTCTTAATGTATGATGACGCGCGCGAGTGGGCAACGCGATCACCTCACATTCATGGCCTCCGCCGTCATGCTCCTCAAGGCGGAGTTAGACCTTAATGTTTTAGTTATCTTTAACTACTTCATTGTGAATACCCGGCCGTGATTTATTGAGTGAGGAGTCCGAAGATCTCGCACTGATCCCCAGCAGAGCTCTTTACGGTACAGGGGTGACGGGGATGTTCGCTGATAGCCTTATCCGTAAATATCTGAGCTTCCTCGCCGTGAGTGTAGGGATCTCAGTGACCCAGATGAGCTATCTAAGGGCGGCTGAGGGCGTGAGCGGTCATATGCTCCAGCTCTACTGGGGCCAACTTGTGGACCGCAAGGGGAAACGTGTTTTCATTGCTCTCGGCAGGTTTCTGAATGGAGCCATCTTAGGCATGCTCATCTTCGTCCAGGCACCGGCTTGGGTAATGGCTCTCATTATTGGTTCTGCAATATGTGGGAGCATTGTGAGACCGGCGTGGAGTAGCCTGATGGGCGACTATACGACCTATTTCACCCGGGGGACCGTTATCGGGAAGATCAATGCCCTCAGCCAGATCGGGAGCCTAGCAGCAATGTTCATCGCGTTCATCCTGTCCTTCAATCAGGTTGGGCAAACGACCTATGAGTCGTTCAAGTTGATATTGGCTTTATCATCCGGGATGAGCATAGCATCAGGCTTAATGAGTCTGTTCATCCGAGAGAAACCATCGAACCGAGACAATATGGACCTAGACCTCTGGACCGTCCTCCGAGATACAAGGTTCAGGAGATATCTTCTGACAAACCTCCTTTATGGCACAGGGTTGGCGTTTGCATGGCCCTTGTTTCCCTTCGTGATCGTTGATAGGCTCAGCCTCAAGATCTGGCATATTGCCGCATACTCGTTCTTCTCCGCGGCTACTTCGATGTTCACCCAACGATATGTCGGGAGTCTAATGGATAAAATTGGACGTCGCCCCATCGTGGTCTTTAGCAGGATGATCCTGACCTTAGGGCCAATTATCTATATCGTTGCTACGAATTGGACCCACATTGCTGCTGCGGAGATTCTGCTGGGTCTCGGGATGGGAGCTTGGATGAGTTCAGGCCCTACATATATTATCGACCTAGCCCCTGTGGAAATGAGAGCTACATATCTAGCTGTCAACACAGCTGCATTCGGCCTCTCTTCTTTCATCGGAAATCTCTTGGGGGGTTATATCACATACAACTTTCTCATCACCGGGGGAATATTACAGGGCATAAACTCTGGCCTCATGATCTCGGCTATCCTCAGATTCACCACGGGGCTGCTATTCTTTTTCATCCATGAGACTTTCCAGCCCCACGCGAAAGCGAAGTTTAAACAAGAATATTGTGAATCTGCAGGATAACCGAAATTTTCTTTCTCCCTTAGTTATCACTTGTAAACCATTACTTCTTTACTGGCCTTCTTAGAGGAGATGGGGGCTATTATCAATCATATACGCCGAGATTATCCCGTTTACAGAGAAATACCTGGAACCTTCGTCTGCGATGGTCCAACCATCTCCATTCTTTTGGTCGTTAATGAAGTAGTCACAGTTCAGATCTTCCCAGAAGGTTCCTCAACAGGCCTGGGATAAAAGGCTAAGCCCTATGGGTCTCATCGAAATAGAACTTTGGGCACAGTGATGTTATATATCGAAGTGATGTGCCTCGGGATCCAATACCCCGCCCGGATCTGAGTCATTCATTGCACCCTGAGACCACATCGTAGGAGGGCGACGACCGTGAATCTAAAAGATTCCCTATCTCCGAAAAGTTGGAGGGGCTGGGAATTTGAGCGAGTTGAGGATCCAGAGGGCTTAGTCTCATTTTTCCCAAGATCTCGTGTGTAAAGCCTGTTCCAACTTATGGATCATCCTTGAACCGTTAATGAGTGTAACTGTTCATGGGCTTAGAGCTCTAAAATGTCACCGTCAAGTGTTGTAGTTCTTCTCCCGGATCCTGGATTGACCCTTTCCAGCATTTTTAGAAGCTTGGGAAATTTTTCGTCGTTCAATATCATCTTAAATGTGTCAAACTCATCTGGAAATCGGATCAAAAGCCCCCGCCTTTTGGTAGGGTTTCCCGATGCGTCTACAGGGTTCACCTCGATGGCCAATCGGCTTGGGGATGATCGATATGGAGGCAGTTTTTGGACGGAGACCCCTGGTATCGAGGTCTTAAGCTTTTCCCAGTCGTTCCCAACCTTGAGGAATTCTTCCAGTCTTTCTTTAGACATAGAAGTAAACTACACCGAAATGGTATTTCAATCTTCATTTGGGTGAGAGCTGAGGCAAGAGAAAAATTAAAAAATAAAGGACTAGGGGGGTTCTCAGCCGCCGGGGGTCGTCTTGTTGAGGAGGGAGTTTACGTCGATGATAAATCCTGTCCCCTCCCCCACAAAAAGGGGAAGCTTGCCGTCCCATTTTGAGAGCCAGAGGTACTGAGCGTATTCGGCAGTCATCTGACCGGTGATCATCTCTATGGCTTTTGTTGTAGCCTCTGAGTCAATGACAACCGCATCAGCCTTACCCAGCGCCAGAGCGACAGTTGCGTTCTTCTCAGCCTCTGCTTGGATGACCTGCTGTTGAGCCTCATGACGGATTTGCTCTAGCTTGTTCTTAGCCTCCAAAGCGGACTGCTCTGCGGTTACCTTAGCCTCTATGGCCGCGGCAAAGGCAGGGCTAAACTGAAAGTCTGTTAGAGATACAGCGATGACCTCTATATCGAAAACCCTTAGACGAGCCTCGAGGATGTCGTCGAAGGCCGACTTTACGGTGGCCCTGTTGGTAATGAGTTCCTCAGCCTTGAACTGAGACGTAGCCGCCTTGATGGACTCCTCAATGTTAGGCTTGATCACCCTAGAGACGTAGTCCTGTCTCAGCTCACGGTAGATCTGGTTGACCGCTTTCGGATTGAGCCTAAAGTTGACTGCGACTGTAGTGGTGACTTGCTGGAGGTCATTGGTAGCAGCCGACTCGGTGGACTCGGCCTTTTGGACCTGGACATTCATCAGCTCGACATTCTGGACGAAAGGGAGCACGTAGTTGAGACCTTCTCCCAGAATCTTTTCCTCCGGTTTACCCCAGGTTAACAGGACCCCTCGATAACCTGCTGGGACCCTCACAAAGCTTTGTGTGTAGATCGCCCCTGCGGCGATGATAATGATAACTATTGTAGCGATTAAGCCGGATCTGCGCACGAGGATACCCGAGATCTCGGAAGAGTCTCCGAAGCTCCTATGACTGTTATATGAGTTGCCTATTCTTTTCATCTGGATTCTGCAGTTCCTAAGTATCGCCGGGACTTAAACAGTTCCCAGAATGAATGCCTTCTTTATCGATCGAATATGAAAATAGAGTAGATCTTCCATTTGCGCTTCAGGAGACCTCCCTTAAAGTGTCTTCGATGTCCTCATCCTCAAGGGGAATGTAATACTCTAGTCTCTTTTCGATTATCTGATCCAAGAGCTCCCGAAGTATAATCTTAAACTTAGGGGAGGCCCTCTTGATCCCCTGCTCCATATCGAATAGGCTCTTTACAATGCTCCCTTTTTCCTCGGGATCCGGGGGCACGTCCTTTCCTGTCACTTTGATTCCTCTAAGGATCTTAATCGGTCCAGGTTATATGATGCTTCAATCCCTAAATAGCCTGTTCCTCGCAAATCCAAGCGCCTAAGCATTTTGATCGTGACAATCCTTTTCAAGAACCAAAGTAGAGGTCATGGGGAGATTGGAGAGTGTCAGATAGACAGCTCCTGGTAAGCAAGATCGAGAATGGGATCGTTATCGACCACATTCCAGCTGGTAAAGCTTTTCTGGTTTTAAAGTTGCTCAAGGTGGATCCGAGTGTTCGCGCCCTCATCGCACAAAACGTGGAGAGCCGGAGCCAAGGGACCAAGGATTTCATCAAGATCGAGGGATCCTACCTAACCTCCAGAGAGGTGGATCTCATCGCGTTCGTTGCTCCCAAAGCGTCGATAAACATCATCGAGGACTGGACAGTCAAGGAAAAGAGGCGAGTCCATCGGCCAGAGCATATCGAGGGAATATTCAAGTGCCCCAATCCGTTATGCCTTACCAATGCTCAGTACACCCCACCCCGCACCAGGTTCAAGGTAGAGGGGAACGGTGATGTGGAATCCATAAAGCTGTACTGTTCCTATTGTGGATCCATCCTCTACTACGGCTCCATCCTCGAGGACCTCAAGGGTCAAGACTTTATCCTTGAGGGCGGGGGGCTTGTCTCCAAAGAGAGGATTGAGCAGGTTTTCCTTGATATCCTTGTGAGAAAAGGAGCCTTGAGGCTCCTCCCAAGCCCCGACGAGCCCTTTATCCTCAAGAGCGGGCGACCCTCCCCCTATTTCGTGAACCTGGGGGCCCTCACAGACGGCGAGAGTCTCGCAGCCGTGAAGTGGGCCTTCGCAAGCTACATCGTCCTCCTCATGGAGCAGGGGTCACTCGGAGACTTCGACTATGTCTTCGGGCCCAGCTACAAGGGCATCGGCCTTGCCGCCCTTACCTGCGAGGGACTGAACGAGCTCTATGGTATGGACAAGAGGTATATGTACGACAGGAAAGAGGCGAAGGACTACGGGGACATTTCCGCCGACAAGGTCATTGTGGGCGCCAGCTACTTCCAACAGGGGCAACGCATTCTAGTGGTGGACGACACTATGACCACAGGGACCACAAAGGTGGAGAGTATCGAGAAACTGAAGCTCCTAGGGGACCATGAGGTAGCAGGGATCATCCTCGCGGTAGACCGGCATGAGAGAATGGGGGACACCGAGAACGTTGAAGAGTTGAGTGCAGTCCAGTACCTGGAGGACGTGCTGGGCCTCAATGTGTTCTCGATCCAGAACATTAAGACCATTTACTCTCTCATCAAGGACAGTCTAGACAAGGACATAAGGGAGCTATGGCTGGACTACTACGACAAGTACGGCGTAGAGAAGCTGGAATAGGCTTTTGTATCCTAAAATTAGTATTAGCTTTACAGAGCAGCAGTTGAGGATTTCTGGACCACCACTATTCCGGAGAGATTGCGTGAATACCTCGGGCTCTTCTAATTGTATCTTATTAGCCTTATTCCAAGATCCAAGGGTAATAAAAGGCCCTACAAACGATATCTACCGCTATAGGCCAAGAGGGCTTCCTATATCCCCCTGAGGGAGAGTAACGTGGAGGCCTAAGATGACCACTGAGCCTCCAGGTTTATTCCTGTTTATATTTTGTCCTTACCTCTTCCCTCTTGGATTGATTTTCCATTGAAGATCATTGAGATCGGCACCGCGGCTCCGGGGTTCTGCCTCCCTAACCAGGACGGGGAGGAAGTCTGCCTCAAGAGCCTCAGAGGGAGATGGATCATCCTCTACTTTTATCCCAAGGACAACACCAAGGGCTGCACCCGCGAGGCCCTCGACTTTACCCTGAACAAAGATCGGATAGAGGAAATGGGGACCACTGTGCTCGGGGTGAGCCCCGACTCAGTGAAGAGCCACCAGGGATTTCGCAATAAGCAAGGTCTTACCCTTACCCTGCTCAGCGATCCTGGGCATGGGGTCCTAGAGGCTTATGGGGTTTGGCAGCTCAAGAAAAGTTACGGCCGGGAATACTACGGCGTTGTCAGGAGCACATTTATCATCGATCCCGAAGGGCGTATCGCCCACGTCTGGAAGAGGGTGAGGGTGATCGACCATGTAGAGGTGGTCATCAAGAAGCTCTTGGAGCAGCAGGGGGTATAACTTTAGTGGCCATGGATTCTATTGAAGCCCGGAAGCTTACAGGTCCCTGAACCTTATGGCTGTAGCCGAGAACCTCATCAATGACCTTGCGAGGAGCACAGCTCTCGCTCCATTATATTTCAACGACTAACCGTGGAGATGATTTGCGCGCGATAGAGTGGATTGTATTCCGATTATTTAATGAAAAAGTCCTGGAGGTTGTCCTTCGCTTTCTCTCGCTTCGCTTGGAAGTCCAAGAGGAAGCGCCCGATTACCTCGGCGAGTCTCGCCTTGCAGTCTCCACAGGTCAAAGCTCCAGACCGACATTTATTCTCTAGGGTGATAAGTTTGGAGTCGTCCTCTTCGAAGAGATGGAAATAGTAGGAGTAGATGCTACAGATCCCGGGATTGCCCCCCTTCTCCTTCTGCTCCCTAACCGTGGGCTGCCCTCCCGTAAAGGCCCCCATAATTTTTTTCGTGGCGATCTCTGGAGGGTCGATGGTAAAAATAGCGGTTTCTGGCATTGAGGCAGACATTTTACCCCCAGGCCCGAGTCCTGGTAGGAACTTAGAGTGTATCTGTGCCGGCTTGTAGTATCCTATTTTCTCGGCGATGTCTCTTGTCATTCTCCAGTAGGGATCCTGGTCTATCGCGGCGGGGATGATCACCGCTACCTTCCGATCCTCCCGGGCTGACTGCATGAAGCATGGAACCGCCTGTATCGCGGGGAAGAAGATCATGCCGATGTTGTCGCTGTCCTGGAGACCGAATAGCCCCCGGATAGTGCTGAAGGTAATCCTCTTCGCTACCTCGAGACTGAGCCTATAGATATGGCTAATGTCATTTGTGTCGGAAAAAATATGGGTCTTCTTCGGATCTAGGCCTGTCGCAATTAAGTCCAGAGCGTTGCTGTAGGTATATCCGATGGTGGTGTCTAGCTCAAGGTTGTCGTTGAGAAGGAACTTTTCGTCGTCAGTCATCTGGAAATAGAGATGGGCGCCGAAGACCTCTTGCATATGCTGAGTGAAGAACCAAGGGAGCAGGTGCCCTAAGTGGACGGGTCCCGAGGGTCCCCTACCCGTGTAGAGCCCCACTGGGTCCCCCCGCTGGTAGACGTCGAGCCACCAGTCTAGGTCTCTATGGGAGAAGAAGATTTCCCGTCTCAGCTGGGTGTGCAGATAACCTGCATGTTCCTTGAATCGTGCCCGGAGCCTTTGGGTCACGTGTTTCGTCCCGAACTTCTCAATGAGCCTTTCATAGTCGACCCGTCCCTCGACTTTCCAGGGGGTAACCACCATCTCCTCTTCTTTATCAGACATTCACTCTCACCCTTTTCCAGTGCGTCCCAACTGCTAGTCTGATGGGTGAAGAGGTATAGAATTCTTGCCATAAAGTTACTAAAGGCCCGTATTTCTGGTTTTAAATGCTTTCCCTCTCGTTCCCCTTCAAAGGAGGGTCTTCACCTAGTCTAAATTATACCCTCTCATGCCTTCTTGATATGCCTTTTAAGAGTCACCCTATCCACGCGCGAACTATCTATTTTTTCCAAGATTGAGAAAATGTTTAACATTTTTTCCTGTTTGTTACTGATTTCCTGAATTACTTCATCTAATTTTCTGTTTCCACGCATAAATCTAATCAAGTAAGAGTATAATTCAATATATGTTCAGTAGGCATTCGCGTGTAAGATCTCAAGAATATCCAGGAGAGTCTCCTCAAGTGTCTTGCCTTTGGGTGGGTTTTCGATGACTGCCCCCACCTCGTCTCCGCGGGAGTTGAGGACGGCGATGTATGGGATGTTAAACACGTTAAACTCCTTGAGTTCGGGGGGTGATGGGGGGAACTTCCATTTCTCGTCAGCCGTGCTCGGGCGGGGGTTCTTGGCATCTCTCATAATATGTCCCAAGACCCTGACCGGGATTCCTGTGGCGTCCTGGATAAGCTTGAGGACAGGAACGTTCCTTCTGCAGTCAATACACCATTCCGCCGAGAAGACAAATATATGAGCCATCTTTGCGTAGGTCTTAAGCTTCTCCGTGACCAGAGGGTTCAGCTTGTATTTTTGAAGGCGCTGGGTGAAGGCCTCAGTGGCGTTGCTGGGGGCCTCTAGATACTCTTCCACTGGTTTCGAGTGGGCTCTCAATTTATCGAGGTCGTGCATGATCTTCACCTTATGAGAATTAACTGTTTTCCTGGTGCTTAAATTCCTTCCTTGGTGTAGGGCATCTATATAGGCGCTGTCTTTTTTTATTTAGACCTATATTCATCTCGGGGTTGATTGTATCATGAGCAGGAGGGGCGCACAGGAGTGGGTCCGTAAGCTGCAGCTTACCGGGGGTTCTACCTATATTGTTTCCCTGCCGAAGGGATGGGTAAAGATGATGGGGCTGGGGAAGGGGAGCAACTTGAGTATTACTCAGATGGAAGATATGACCCTGAACCTAATGCCCAAGGGGGCGGGGATTGAGGAGGAGCTCCGGAAGGCGGTAATCGTAGTCTCCGATGAGATCACTCCAGAGAACGTGGTGAGGCGAGTGGTCTCAGCGTATCTCATTGGATACAACTTTATCCATATTAGGAACCCCCTTAAGCGGATCGATCTGGCCCATAAGCTAGCTGTCAAGGATTTTACGAGGAAAAAGCTCATCGGAACAGAGATCGTCTCAGATCTCCCCAGGGAGTTGACGTTGCAAGTGCTGCTGGGCCGGTCTGAGCTTTCAGTGACTGATGCCCTGAGGAGAATGAGTGTCATAGCGGCGTCTATGCACCGGGAGGCGGTGAGCGCCTTAGGGGCCGATGATACCCGCCTTGCGAGGGAGATCATGGGTATGGACGACGAGGTGGACAGGTTTGGACTATATATCATCAGGCTCCTGAAGGAGACAGCAGTGGATCCTTACTCGATCCAGGAAATCGGGCTTAAGTCGGCCCGAGAGGGGCTTGGGTACAGATTGATCACCAAGTCGGTAGAGAGGATGGCGGATCATGCAGTGAATATAGCCCAGAACAGCCTGACTCTGAAATTATCTGGGTTGGAAGACGATCTTATAGGGGGTCTTGGGCCTCTAAGTGATGAGGCTGTGAGGGTTTTTGAGGGCTCCATAGAATCACTCTTCGACTGGAGCTACGCCTCTGCGGAGGCGGTCATTGGGAGAGCGGAGAGGATCCGGGGAGAGGAGGCGGCGGTGGTTCAAAAGATCATCAAGAATGCATCACCGGGTGATGTACCTTCGTTAAGATTGATTGTAGAGAGCGTGATGAGGACCGCCGAGTACGGGGCTGACATTGCTGAGGTGGTGCTGAACCTGACCATCCGTGATGTGATCTGGTGAGCTAGTGGGAATCTTTTTTAGGGTAGCGATAGTCGAGATCGATCTGTCCATGGGGTCGTGGTCTAGCTTGGTCTAAGATTCGCGGCTCGGGTCCGCGAGGTCCCCGGTTCAAATCCGGGCGTCCCCACCAGTCGGTGAGTCTTCTTTATTCTGGCGCTTTTCCGTACTCAAAGCAGAACTTTGCTTTTAGGCCTTTTTCGGGCTATTAGAGAGGCATTGGAAACCCTCTTTCTTACCTTGACCCTTTATCCTATTCGCTACATCCTGCAGCTCATTCCCTATGTCCTTGGCGACTACTTTTGACCCTCTCTCTTGCTCAGTCCTGGGTCACCACCTCGAGTGTCCTCCTCGCATTCCTCATCACTGCGAAGATTTTAGAGGCTGATTGGATTGCCTGATCCTGCGTCTTCTCCTAGAGAGATCCACGCCTTCGTTCTTCCTCTGGGCGGTCATCGAACTTCACCTTTAGCAGAAAATATTATTATCCGTAATCCCCGCTCCGTCCTTCTTACAGAACCCTAAATCAAAAAAATTATCATCTTCTCCCAAGAAAAAAGGAGATCAGTCGAGGATTGACTCATAGACTCAGGTTGCGGAGCTATCCTCTATGAAAATCTCAGTACGCCTTTTCAATGAGGAGCTGAAATCCACAAGGCAAATTAGCGTCAAGTGCGTCGATGTCCACAATCCCAACCTTGTTCCCAGCTACCAGAACTTCGATTAAAAATATCTTAAGGCTCTCCCTCGGGCGGATCGAGAAAACGCAGCTCTGGGGACTACAAGATGGATGCCTTCCGGCTCAGCCGAATGCGAGAGGTGCTCGCAAAGAGGGACCTGAAATCTAGATATACCCACCACTTCAACCAGTCTTACACCCAAGGTCTATCCAGAGCGTCTAGTCTACATCTACGAGAAGTTAGTTCCCATCCTCGAAGACTCTTGGGTTCGCCTTAAGACCCACACCGACGATCCGCTAGTTCCCGACTCCGAGGGTCTCTTCCCAGCATTCATTACCCCCGGGCAGATCATGGAACTCCCTGAGGTCGTCCAAGTGCCTATTTAATGATCCCCTTTTGCATTTGGATTAGGTATGAGAGTCAGGAGTGGAAATCTTCAAACAGATCGAGATGTTTGATTCTTGGATCTTCCACGCTACTTCAGAAACCTGCGGGGGTCTGCCCAAGGGACAGAGGTTACGACTAGGTGATACTGGAAGAAGGTGACACGGACATGCAGGCTGTCGTGAAGGCTTGGGATCGCCTGGGCTAAAACGGCTTCCCGAACACCGATCACGATGCAGTTCTCGATGGGAAAACCCATCATAGAACCGTCGCCTGGGCCTTCTCTTTTGGCTACCTCAGAGCTCTGCTTTCGACCCTCCAGTCAATCTCTCTGTAGTGATAGTTGCACCCGTCATAATTAAAAAAGAGGTGCCCCATTATTGAGGGATCCACCCATGGCGGATTCAATCAAGGAAGCGGTTGCCTCATTTCGCCGTTGGAGCGCAGCCTTCAACGCCCGTGACACCGATGCCCAACTGGCTGAGATGCATTTTCCACATCTCCGACTGGCGGGAAACAGGTTTCAATGGTGGAATACCTCTGATGACTTCACTGCGGCCCAGGAGGAGGTCACCCGGCGACTTGAAGAGGAGGGATGGTATCGCACGGCCACCATTTCGATCGATCCGGTACAAAAAGGGGATGACAAGGTCCATCTAGCAATACGTCAATCTAGGCGGCACGTGGATGATACAGAATATAATGCGTTTGACACCCTCTGGGTCTTTACCAAACTGAACGGCTGCTGGGGCGTTCAGCTTCGCTCATCTTTTCTGATGAACACTAGAGCCAGCGGATACGGTTCATCTGAGTTACCGTTATGAGCCATGATGCTAGCTTCTTTGTTAAAGATGCCTGAGTCACGTGTGTGCTCATTCTGATCCTATTCTCCTGCCAGACTTGGAGCCCTAGTGCCATTAATTTTCGCAGAAGATAAAACCAAATGATATTTTTAACGTGGATCGAAAAAGTTACTTCATCAAGTGCGGAACGTGAGAGAGAAACTTGGAGCTTTAGACTCTGATCAAATACAACCAGCCTTTGGGATATGCCCCGTTTATCTCTCGGTGCTAACTTCTTGCTCCATCATTTAAAATCGAACTATACACATTGAGGCCTTCTTGGCGTTCCTCTAAAGGAACGTACTTGCACCCGACGAGGCCACAAAACTTCCCGGTATAATCCGAGGAGGGCCGGTAGAGCATGGGCTTCACCGGGGGATTGGGGAACTTTTCCTCAAGGACGTGGGCACACCACCCCATTATCCTCGAGACCGCGAAGATCGAGGTGTAAAGATCGGGGGGGATCCCCATTACGTAGTAAATAGAGGCGCTATAAAGATCAACATTGGGGATTAGATCTCGGCCCTTTCTCTGAATGAACTCTCTCCTTGAGGCCTTCTCGATCCCCTGTGTAAGCGTGAACCACCTTGACTCCTCGGTTCTTTGGGCTAGTCTCTCAGACATTAGGCGCAGGATCTCTGCCCGTGGATCCATGGTCGTATAAACCGCATGCCCCATCCCCATAATTCGTTCCCCACGGTCAAGCTTTTTCTTTACCCACGATTCAGCCTCCTTTGGCTCCATGATCTCAAGTAAAGACTCCATGACTCTGGTGTTCGCGCCCCCGTGGAGCTCTCCTGAAAGTGAGCCAAGGGCGGCTGATACTGCAGCATAGATGTGAGCCCTAGAAGAGGCTACAACCCTTGCTGCGAAGGTGGAGGCATTGAAGCTGTGTTCTGCGTGGAGTATGAGGCAAATATCAAAATCCCTTGCTGTCGCTGGGTCGGGCTCCTCCCCGCTTAACATGTAAAGGAAATTGGCTGCGTGAGAAAGGTCCACTCTGGGCTCGATTATGGGTAGGCCCTCCCTTATCCTTCCCCATGTGGCAACAATAGTGGCTGTTTTAGCGACGAGACCTGCTGCCCTTTGGGAGTTTATCTCCTTTGAATCGTCCCTAAGTCCGGGGTCATAACCTGCGAGCATTGCTATTATACATATTAAGACATCCATGGATGATGTCTGCTGAGGTAAGCGCTTCATATGGTCTAGGACAGTATTGGGGAGCTTCCTTTTACTAGCAAGGATCGCAGTGAACTCCTCGAGCTCTTTGTTAGAAGGCATCTTATCAAACAAGAGAAGGTAGGAGACCTCTTCGAAGGTTGACCTTGTGGCGAGGTCTTGGATGTCGTAGCCCCTATAGAAAAGTTTTCCCAGTTCCCCTTTGATGAGACAGATGCTGGTATTCGCCACTGGAACCCCTCGTAGCCCTCGATCCTTAGTTTCGAACTGAGACTCCATTTCATTTAGCTTAATTAAACCGTGCGATAAAAACCGGAAGAATTAGCGATTATAATTGTATATGCAATCTTCACCATAGAAGTACATTGTTCCGTTCTAACTCCTAGGGGATGATCCGGGGATCGATACGCGTGAGGCATTTCTCACTATTTATCTTATGTGGTTAATGGGTTCTTTTGTGAGTAAAATAAATCGAGATTTTGTTTTTGCTCCCATGATGGTACATGACCTCATTTTTAAGATTTAATTAAGTCCTTTTTGAGATATCCCCATATTTGTTCTGGTCGTTTCATTTCATCTTTTTTTTGTAAGGTTAATTTTTCACCAAAAAAACTTGATCAAATTATATTGACTAATGCAAGTAAGAAGGTTTAAAGGTCATCGATTTTATGTAAAACCATGAAAGATAATCTTTATTTTAGACAAATTCTTTCATTAGTTTTTTACTTGATTTTCTGGGTAATGAGATTTAACGTTGATTTTAATATACACTTTCCCCTATTGGTGATTTATATTATCCCACTTATTTATTATATATTGTATGTTGATGACTTACCTATAGTAAATATAGATAATATAATTTTTTGTATGTTTAGTGCTTTATATTTTATAATTATTATAGTTTTTTTTATTCCTAAAATTATTGGTGGAAACATATCTCCTATAATTTATCAAGCGACATTAGAAGAAGGATTTTTTCGTTTATGTATGTTGGGAATATGTAAAAAATACCTATCTTTTAATTCCCCCATATCTCTTTGGATAGTATTACTAATTAATAGTATTTTATTTGCATTTTCTCATACTGTTTATAATCCAGTACAAACATTAACTCTTATACAACTAGGTATTATTTATGGGCTAATTTATCTAAGTGTAGGTATTGGACCTACAATTATCTCACATTCTCTCTGGAACTTAAATCATAATATATTCTTCATTTATCCCATACTTATTCCTGCTTCAGGTATAGTTATTTACTCTTTGATAAAAAAAATCTCTCATAACCCAGTTAATTTCAAACTAGCATTTAATAATTATTTTAAACTCTCAAAATAAACATTTATACTATCCATCTCACATAAATTATCTTTAAACATCTACAACTATTTTTCCTTTGAATAATTTTAACAAATATTTCCTTAAATATCATACAATAACTCCTTATTTAATTAAATCACTCAATTTTTCCATTTCTCGAAAGTATTAAATAAGAAAGCAGGTACTCAACCTTGATCAAAATGTCGAATCAAGATAAAACACTTCAAACAGTATCAATTGCATTGATCGTTGTCGCCGTACTTCTATCTCTAGTTTCCTATAATGCCATTGGAGGCATAAAGCAACAAGTCGCTGACTTGGAGACGCTGAGTACTTCAATAAGTGGCGATGTAGGAACCTTAGCCTCCTCTATTGACGCTTTAAGCGCTGCTATAGAAGAGCTCAGTGACCGTCCAGTTCCCACACCTTCCATAACTCCTGCGCCAGCTCCTGCACCTAGCCCTGCTACCGCAGATGAGGACAAAGTGGTATTGAGAATCGGGTACAATTCCGCTCCTCGAGACTTTGACCCCCCTCACTATGGAAATGACTTCCTGAATGGTATAGACCAGTTGGTCCATGAACCTCTATTCAGGATGTGGTGGGGACCTAGTGGAGAGATTATCTTCAAGCCTATTATAGCTGAATCATATGAACAGGTAGATGAATTGACCTGGGACTTTAAAATCCGGGAAGGACTCAAGTTCAGTGACGGAACGGAACTAGACATCCAGGACGTCTACTGGAGCCTTTCAAGGGACGACCCAAGACCAGGCAACATGATCTGGTCATTAGACGCAAGAATTGAGTCCTACGAGATCATCGATGACTGGACAATACGCATGGTGACTAAAGTCCCCATGAACAACCTCTTTGCGTGGCTTTGTCAAGGGTGGACAAATATCGTCTCCTATGACTGGGTTGTTGAGACCGATAACATAAACAATTATCCAATGGTTGGAATTCCCCCTGGAACCGGTCCTTGGAAATGGTATGATATAGAGCCAATGGTTTATGCAAAAATGGATCTCAACCCGCACTGGAGAGGAAACAAACCCCGAATTGATGAGATCGAAATTTACGCGGCCGTAGATGATACTGCCCGTGTGATGGCTTTCGAAGCCGGTTCATTCGACTTCATCTTCCCAACACCAATCGAGGCAGTTGAATCACTTGAGGATGCTGGTTACAAGCTATGGATAAAGCCGACTCCAATCATGCAGCAAATACAAATGAACAGTGCTTATCCTCCTACTGATGATATCCGAGTAAGGAAGGCCATTACCCACGCCATAAATCGTGAGGAACTGGTGCCTGTTATCTGGGGTAAATACGCTTCAGTTATTGACTCTCCTGCACCTGTGGGTACGTCTGGATACAAGAGTCATAAGGTGTATGACTACGATCCTGCGAAAGCAAAGGCGCTGCTTGCAGATGCCGGCTATGCTGATGGGTTAGAGGTTGACTTCTATGTTACATCAGGAAGAGAAAAGCACCTTGAGGCTGCAACCGCAATAAAAACTTATCTAGCGGATGTTGGAATCACTGCAAACCTTATACTGGCGGAAAGAGCGGCCATGAACGCCCTTACTAGAGGAGCACGTGCCGACTACTTAGAAGGAAAGACTCCAGAGTTCCAGTTCCATCTAAACTTCAGAGGTTGGCATGCTGACACGCTTTGGGCAGGAGACGATCTGTTCTCACTGTACTACAGTGAACAAAGCAATAACCGATGGTATAACGAAAATCCAGAGCTTGATGCTCTACTGGACTTAGCCATTTCCACAGCACCATACGCAGAAAGAGTCACGGCTAGTGAAGAAGCACAGGTAATATGGATGGAAAATGCTTACGGAGTCATGTTGTATGCTGCACCTTATATCTATACAACTGTTCCAGAGCTTGAGAACATCTATACTGAACCAAACGTTTACGTGTGGTTCGCCGATTCTTACTTCGAAGACTAGCTCGGCTGAAAGCAAATGGCCACCTCTCCTTTTTCTATTTTTATTAAAGACCTAGTTACAGAATATACTGTTGAGAAAAGATCATTAAAAGCAGTTGAAGGTGTGGACCTCCAAATTAAGGAAGGGGAGGTCATGGGACTAGCAGGTGAATCAGCTTGCGGTAAATCAACGCTTGCATATTCTATACTTCGACTATTACCTGCGAATGGTCATGTTACACAAGGGGAAATTCAGCTAAATGGAAAAAATCTCATTAACTTAACAGACGAAGAATTTAGAAGAGTTAGATGGACAGAGCTCTCCATCATCTTCCAGGGGGCAATGAACGCACTCAATCCTTGTATGACTATAACCGATCAAATATCAGAAGCTATTAGGGCACATGAAGAAATTGGAAAAGAAGAAGCTAACGGAAGATCTATTAACTTACTTTCAGAAGTTGGAATTTCAGAGAGATTTTCCCAAAGTTTTCCACATGAATTAAGCGGAGGGATGAAGCAAAGAGTCATGATAGCTATGGCACTTGGTTGTGACCCTTCATTTTTAATCGCTGACGAGCCCACAACTGCACTCGACCTAATCGCCCAGAGAAATGTGTTACAAGTTATGCGTAATATCCAAGAACGTATGAGTCTTTCAGTTTTATTGATTAGTCATGACCTCTCTGTGATTGCTCAGATGGCAGATAGATGTACCATAATGTATGCTGGTAAAGTAGTTGAAACGGGTCAAGTGAATACAATTTTTAATGACGCAATTCATCCTTACACTCAAGCGTTGGTCAATGCTTTTCCAGACATCCGGTCTACAAAAAAAATAGATGGTATTTCAGGGGATCCTCCCGATATGATGAACCCTCCAAATGGCTGTAGATTCCACCCAAGATGTTCATTGTATAACTCAAAAGGAACCCCAGAAATCTGCAGGACCATTGACCCGGTTTTGACTGAGAAACAAAAACATCCAGTTGCTTGTCACCTGGCGGAATGATATGCCTATGGCAAAAAATATTGTGGAAGTCAAAGACCTTGAAAAATGGTTCGTTCTAAGAGGCGGATTCCTAGACATTTTGAGAGGAAAAAAAACTTACGTTAAAGCCGTTGATGGCGTAGATTTTACTATTAAAGAAGGAGAAGTTTTAGCCCTGGTAGGCGAAAGTGGATGCGGCAAGACCACGATAGGACGAGTAATCCTAAATTTGACCCCCAAGACCGGCGGTAAGGTTTTCGTTAATGGCATTGATCTTGACTCTTCCCAGCGGGATGAACTAAAGTTTAGACGCGAGATTCAAATAATCTTACAGGATCCTTTTGGATCCTTGGATCCTCGAATGCGAGTCTATGATATTATTGGTGAATCCATACATGTTCACAAACTCGCAAAAACTAAAGAGGAAAAAAATAATCTCATCATCAAAAGTATGGAAACTGTAAATTTGGTTCCTGTTGATGATATAATTACTAAATATCCAAACGAGCTGAGCGGGGGCCAAATGCAACGTGTTTCAATTGCAAGAGCTTTGGTTCTAAATCCAAAACTCCTAATTTGCGATGAACCTGTATCAATGCTGGATGCTTCGATTCAAGCTAATATTCTAAATTTTCTACTCTCAGTTCGTGATAAACTCAATCTTTCTATGCTTTTTATCACACACGACTTGGCCGTTGCAAGATATGTTTCAGATCGCATAGCGGTTATGTATCTTGGAAAAATAGTTGAAACCGGATTAACCGATGAAATAATTAATACCCCGTTGCATCCGTACGCTCAAGCATTATTTTCAGCTGTGCGCTCGCCAAATCCAAAAATAAAAGTTCAGGAAATCAAAATTAAAGGCGAAATATCTGATCAAATCGACACTCCTTCAGGATGTAGATTCCATCCGAGATGTGTATTAACAGAGGATCAAGGCAATCCTGAAATCTGTAGAACCGTTGAACCTGAATTAGTAGAGAAACAGGGACACCTTGCAGCATGCCACCTAGTGCAGTAATATTGAGAAAGTAGGGACATTAAATAAACACCTCTCCTATGACCTCTATAAGTTATTAATTATATACTATTAGAAATGAATATTTTTAAAGTATTTTTACTCCTTTTCACTCTCTAGATAGTAATATAATCATACTCTATTTGACTAACATTTTGAATTTTGATGAACAATTTAGAACCTACATAATATAGAAATTATGATAAAAACTTTATATTTAAACTGACAAAAATCTTATAAGAATCACAAACCGTTATTGAATGGTTATATGTGGAAATATATTCTAAAACGTGGTCTATACCTAATCCCGACACTTCTTGGAATTAGCCTAATCGTTTTTACCCTCGTCAGATTAATCCCCGGTGACCCGGCAGAAATAATTCTTGGGCAACGGGCTACTGAAGATGTTATCGTTATTATACGACGTCAAATGGGCTTAGACCGGCCTATCTACGTTCAATATATTATATGGCTAAAAAATTTACTAACAGGGAATTGGGGCAAATCATTAATATCAAACGTTTCTACAACGTATTTATTACGCAATAGATTTCGCTACACGATAAACCTAGCTATTTTTTCCATGTCTTTGGTAACTGCAGGTGGATTATTTCTCGGAGTCATCTCAGCCTATAAAGCTGGTTCACGGATTGATAAATTCATAAGATTCATGGTAATTTTCGGTTGGTCCCTTCCGTCTTTCCTCGTTGGAATAGTTCTAATTTATCTTTTTGCATTGAAGATTAAATTGTTTCCCGCATTTGGCGCGGGGGAATTAAGGCACCTTGTTTTACCGGCTTTAGCTACCTCAGTAGGTGGTATAAGTTATATCAGCCGAATTACCCGAGGTAGTTTACTGGAAGTTGCAGGTCAGGACTTTGTAAAAACTGCAAGAGCAAAAGGTCTAAAAAACAGAAGAATTTTAATTTCACATATTCTCCGAAATGCTCTATTACCTATAGTTACCGTCCTGGGTATGTCCTTTGGATGGGCCCTAAGCGGGTCATTCATTGTCGAAACAATCTTTTCCTATCCTGGCCTTGGGTTTCTAACAACCCAAAGCGTATCAATGAGAGATTACCCTGTTGTTCAGGGATGTATCCTGTTTATCGCCATTATTTACAGTTTAACAAACCTAGTTGTAGATGTGTTATATGTATATTTAGACCCTAGGATCCGTTATGAGAGGGGAATATAAATGGAAAGGCGGAACATTATAGGTGAACTATTCAAAGCTGCAAAAGGAGAACCCACTATCATTTTCGCGTTAAGTATCGTTTTCACGTTAATCCTTTTTGCTGCATTTCCTCAATTTCTTGCTCCCACAGGGTACGAGCGGGTAGATCTAGCAAATAGACTTGTACCCCCAGGTCCGAAATATTTTCTTGGATCAGATTTTGTTGGGCGAGATATTTTATCTCTAATCATCTGGGGGAGCAGAGTTGCCTTAATGGTGACTGTTATCCCAACCCTCATTTCCGCAACGATCGGCATAGCACTTGGAATAATATCTGGATATGTTGGGGGCTATGTTGATGATGCAGTTATGAGAGGAGTAGACATTCTAATGAGCTTTCCAGGGTTGCTTCTTGCATTAGCTATTATCAATGTATTAGGTCCTGGACTCTGGAACGCTATGTGGTCAGTGACGATAGGGAGAATCAGCGGTTACACGCGATTATCGAGAAGTCTAACCTTCTCGGTTAAAGAGACCGGATATATAGAATACGCCAGGGCTTTAGGCTCAAGTAGGAACCGCATTATGGTCCGTCATATCTTCCCAAATATTCTAACGCCAATCATTGTACAAATGACCTTTAGTATGCCTGGAACTCTTTTGAGCGTAGCCGGTCTCAGCTTTCTGGGACTTGGTCCAAGTCCTCCAACTCCTGACTGGGGAGTCCTCATGCAACAATCAAGAGCATATTTGGTCTACGCACCATGGGCCGCCGTAGTCCCGGGCTTAGCTATTTTTCTGGTGGCTTTCTCGTTCAATACAATAGGAGAGACATTAAGGGATATAATAGATCCAAGAAGAAAGTACTTGAAACTATAGTTCTTTCTGGATTATCTATTATACGCAAAGTCAATGTATACCTATTAACTACAAAGCTCCTGACGCGGTATGTACAAATATTCGTTTTTACTCAAATGGTAAGCTTTAATCATGTCTACAACTTTAATTCAATACGTTTTATGTAACAAGTAGAGTCGTGTTCAAAATAGCCCGGATAAAGGATTCTATTGAATCAGATATCGCGGACACCATTACGACAATTGCTCCTATTGAAGTGTAGACCCAATGAGGCATCGTGGTTAAATAAATAACGTTGATATTTCTAGGGAGTGTAATGAAAAAGGAGATAGTAGCTAAGAGACTTAAAAGCCCTCCGAAGAACGAAATATCCTGTTTTTTCCAAAATTGACTAGATAAACTTATGACTGCACCAACTGTACAGAATAACCCTAATAGTGATGCCATGGGATCATAGAAAAATTTGTTATTCGCGCCTAAATATATTTTAAGTGGGACTATTTCTCGGATGAGCCCAGGACGTGAAGTGCTCGAAGTTACATTCAATGTGTATTTAATTAAAAATGGTGAAGCTTCAGCTAAGGTCTCGCCGTGATATCTATCTGTTTCATTTGCATAATAACTCCACTTAGCCGAATATGATAACCAGGGACCAGATAACCCAATAAATATTAATATGATACCAAGAGCTGTACCGAAAAATAAAGATCTTGGGTTCATCATTACTCCCACAACTCCCCAATTGTCTCTTATTACGTTTATCCTTATTTATGCGCGCGAATATTGTTTCTTTGCATTAGGGTGGTAGAAATCATAATAAGTGAAAAAAAATCATCTTAAATAACCGTATCTTACCCAATAGTTCATTTCACTCATTTTATTGGATAATATGAATCGGATTTTGATTTCCACAACAAAAAACTTAAAATATTTTTTATAGGTTTGACCTATATTTCTGTCAGTGAATTTTTTTGGATGAATTTGATTTTCTCATCAATAACGCCTTAATTGTAGAGGGAATGGGGAAAGACCCCTATAAGGGGTCTATCGGCGTAAATGGGGATAAAGTGGTTGCCCTAGGCGATGTAACTGGGGACGCTAAAACGGTGGTGGATGCCAGGGGATTGACAGCACTCCCCGGATTTATAGACGCTCACAGCCATTTTGACCAAACGGTTCTATGGTATCCTGATTGTGAGAATGGCATTATGCAGGGAATTACGACCTTCATTGGTGGTCAATGTGGGCAATCCATGGCCCCTGTTAGTGACCAAGGAATGATGCCCGTGATGCTCAGCGACTATCTCTCCGAACTTGACCCCTACAAATACCATCCAAACAAGCGTTTCTATTCAATTGATCAAGTGAATGAATGGATGGACAAGGTCTTTGGATGGAAAATAACCTGGAGTACCATGAAAGGCTTTCTCAATAAAGTAGAGGAGATCGGAATATCAATGAATTATGCACCTCTCGTCGGGCACGCCACAATACGCCGACACGTTATGGGACTTGACTCGAAGCGCGCCTCCACAAAGAAGGAGATGGGGGAAATGAAAGACCTTATTGTGGGTGCTATGGAGGACGGATGCATCGGGATGAGTGCAGGCTTAGATTACGATCCAGATGTCTATGCAACAACCGAGGAACTGGTTGATGGGGTTTCTGCATTAAAACCATATAATGGGATTTATTGCCCCCACTGGAGGAAAACAGGTCTCAGGACCGGCGTTACTAGTGGACGAAAACCCTCAGAGCCTATTAGAGGGATACTTGAAAGCATCGAAATTCATAAAGAAACGGGGGTTAGACTCCATCTAGCTCATCTCAGATCAGGTTGGACCATTATTCCAACGCCACCAGAAGAATTAGAAAGAGCGAACATTAAGGTTACCCTCGATACAATTGCCCGAGAATCCGAGAACGAGCTTGATATAACTTGGGATACAATACCCACTATGATACGGGGAGGCTTTACATGGATCGGCCCCTATCTTGCCTCCCTCCTCGAGCCTTGGCTCCGGACTCTAGGGAGCAGAGAGAACCTTAGCAAATGGCTAAAGTCCAAGGATTTCAGGGCAGAGATTAAAGATGTCATCATGAGTGGCTCCTGGAGCTGGGTGATATACTGTAGCCCAAATTTCAATCCTAAATGGGCAGAGACCATTTACATCATAAAAAGTAGGAGCCCCGGAATAGATGGAAAGACCATTGCTGAAATAGCCGCCGATAGAGAAGCCGATCAACTTGAGACCTTTTTCGATATAATCACTGAGGATCACGAGACTTTGATGTATCCCGATACATCTGGAAGAAAGGCTTGGGAACGAGAAAGTCATAACCTATTCTATATCCATCCCTTAGGAAGCGTTGGACTCGACACATGGGCAATAGATAGTAAATACTCCTCCCCGAATCCACCGTATACACGACGAGGAATCAATTCCTACAGTGCATTTCCTTTATTCCTCATCAAATACGTTAGAGATGGTAATCTTTTCACACTTGATGAAGCCGTCCAGAGAATCTCTAGGACCGCAGCCCGAGTACACAACCTTCAAGGTCGTGGTATCCTTAGGGAGGGTGCATACGCCGACATTGTACTATTGGACTTGAAGAATCTCAGAATAACCGGAACGGAGTTAGAGCCCAGAACATATGCGCAAGGAATAGAATATGTTTTCACCAATGGCATTCCGGCAGTAAAAGGTGGAAAACTAACCGGAGAGAGGCCTGGAAAGATCCTGAGAAGAAGCAATTAACATCAACTTTTCCCTTTTTCCTGCAAATAATGACCAAGATGTATTAATAATAATATAAAAAAATTAAAATATTGTTTCTAATGATTAAATTGATTCTAAGTTAGAGCTTTTCTGATATACAAAAAGATTATTTATATTAGTTAACTGTTGATAGCAATGGGTTTCAGATTGAATGAAATGAAAGATAAAGTAGTTTTAGTCACGGGCTCTGGAAGGGGGTTTGGTCGGGGAATGGCGGTCGCTTATGCTCGTGCTGGGGCTAAGGTCGCAGGCTGCTCCCGTACAAGTTCCGAGTTGGAAAGTATGGCGCAGACCATCCGCTCTCATGGAGGCGAGGTAACAATTTATCCCATGGATCTCTCTAACGAGAAAGAAATTTATGAAATGAGAGATGATATTCTAGATAAGTATGGAAGACTCGATTGCCTTGTTAACAATGCCGCAACCAGCCTATGGAAAACATTTGATCAGATGACCGTAAAAGACTGGGACCTCACTTTCAACGTTAATATCAGATCGCAATTCATTTTATCAAAAGCATTTTTTGAAACCATGAAGAACCAAGGCGGTGGCAGCATTTTAAACATCACGTCACGATCAGCCGAAGTAGGATTTGTTGCTGAAATAGGCTATTGCCCAACTAAGTATGCTATCGAAGGATTAACTCAATGTTTAGCAATGGAGTTAAAGCAATACAACATTGCGGTGAATTCTCTAAACGTGGCTTCTCCCCCCGGAAAACGATTGAAACCCACTGAACTGACGCTCGCAGAAGCCTCAGCGATGCCCGATGAGATGCAAGAAAGATACGCCGACGATGAATCTTTGGTTGAAGCTTTCCAGGAAGCTTGGGTTTTCTTGGCTCTTCAAGATGGTTCTGGTATTACCGGGCAGAGATTAGGTACAAGAGAAGTCGCGGACTATCTAAGTCGAAATGGAAGAGAGGCTGCTCTAGCAAACTGGACCAAGAAATTAACACAAGCTGTCTATGTAACTTACGACCTTCCGAAAAGCGTACGTTACCAAACTCCGGAAGGTGGAATTAAAGAATTAGAGTTTTACTAATTACCCCTCTTTTTATATTATATTTTTTTTGCGTGCTCATTAATTATTTTTTCTTAATAACCGGTAAAGTCATTAATGCAAAAATCTAAGCTCTCAGTTTACTACTGGATAAAATTTATTCTTAGTTTTTCAAGCATCTATTGATTCTTCTTCAATACCCAAAGCGTTATTGTACCCGAAAGTAAGCCAAGGATAATCGACTCTGTACCAAATCCCGGAATACCGGAACTTTTTTTCGTTTCAATCCACTCATTTTTTATTGTTCCCGCTAAGAGTCTTCCTTCCGGAATTGTAGTTATTCGAACCTCATATTCATGATCCAGTTCTAAATCTAGTTCTACAAGAGTGGCTACTGCCTTTGCGCCTTGTCCAATGATATACTCTACTTTTTTATCGTCGGTTAAATCATACAAGACGATTTCAATGATATCTCCCGGCATGCTAACATTTTTTCCGGCAACATTCTTCCCGACACCACCAGGAAGTAAGGGATCGAATGATCCAATTGACTGAATTTGAGCAACTACTGTTACATCCCAGTTGGATATCTCCTCTCCACTTTCACTTATTAAACCCTCAAGTCGGAAAGTATATGGGGATTCACCCTCAAAACTTTCCTCCTTCGACTCATCTGCAGGCTGAGCATTAGCGATCCAAACAATTGTAAAACCTGATGTCACTGAAAACACGATAATTACCAACGCTAGTATTGTTTTAGTAGCTTTCATCATTACTAGGAGAATTGTAATCCAAACCCTTTTAACTTTTTCAATAGAAGAAATTTATTTCCAGTGCCTTCAATTCGCGCACTAATTTTATCCAAAGAAAAAGTCCATGACTTAAATTATCACTCGCAAGGGTTGTCAGCCAAAGGCTAAAGAAAAACATGAACTAGCCAGACCCATCTAAACCCCCTTTTTTTAGGTTTTTTTTAAGGAGACTGTTTTATCCTCCATATCCTAACTGGGAAGACCTTTATCATCAATCGTTCCTCTCATCTGATCGGGATGTTACCCAAAGTCTTGGGAGTCTATGCCTTCCCTTGGAAGGGAAGGAACACTCTGAGCCTCCTCCAAGTCGCCTTCAACGCTCACCGGGAAACCAAAGCAGAGGTTACCCGCGCACTGAGCTAAACTTTAAGAGTAGAGTGAGATGGTCAAAATAGCCACCATAAAGGGTTCTACTAAGGCAGTTTCCATCGGTGGATTCAATGGTGTTACCGTGAATGATGTAGACGAGCTTCTGAGAAACCTCAAAGATGCCATCGGCCCGGCCGGCTTCCAGGTATTCAATGCCGCTAGGATCGCAGGGTGGAGGCACCTTTACATGGCTGCAGTGAACGCGGTAGGCGCCATTGAGGCGGGATCGGCAATTTCCCGGGGGCTTAGTATCGAGGTACTGCTCTATGTGTCATGCCAAGACCAAATCTCTAAGGCCTTGGACTTGGTTGGGATAGGCCCGGATACTAAGCAATTAGCCCTGATCGTGGTGGGAGACAGTCTCAGCGAAGCGGCTTTCAGGAAAGCATTTGATATCCTGGGAAAAGCCGACGATTCCGTCCTTGCTCTGGATGAAAAAAAGTTCCGTGAAATTACCCAAGTTTTTGGGGTCTTAGAAAATGAGCTCAAGGCAGTGGGCGGTGAACGCTATAGTGCTCTCACGAGCCTCCTGGTCGAGAAAGGTGCGCTACTTCCCCTGAGACGCTAGTTCCGCCCGCTCTTTCTGAACGCTGAGTATCCCGTCCCTGGGGATCACCGCTACACCAGTCCTCTTCCCCACGATCTCCACCAAAACCACCCAGTCGGGCTCACCTAGGTCCACTCTTCGGTCGATCCTTTCAGCGACGGTGTCAATGACCTCCCTGCTCCGCAGTTTCGTTCTCCTCTTCTCCAAGGTCACCCTGAAGGACTCGTCCCTGGGGATTTTCTCCGCGAGCCCCCGAGCCTTCTCCACGATCTCACCTATCTCCGTGGGAACCGTGGCCTCAACTGGGATGACCCTGAGGAGGTTTTTGAAACTCTCAGGTCTCTCTCGGATCTCCCCCCTTATCCCTCGGATGGCGTCTAGGGGACCGATGATGGTCTCCGCAGCGATGAGCCCCTTCACCCTGGTCTTGTAAACCCTGGGGGTCTTGTCTCCCACCGCCCTGAGGAGCATCCAGAGCTCGCTACACGCGGCGCTCATGCTCCATATATCTGATGTGGCGAGGAGATCGGGGTCATTGATCAAGGCGGTTATACAGATGACCCTACCTTTTTTATATCAATGCCCCTCCATGCGTCTGAGGTTTCAAGATGAAGGTGGGTGCGCGTTGCGGCTACTGTCTCCTCCACAGAGGATACCAGCAGATACTTAGATCCACCGACGACGAAAAGGTACGCAGGAAGACCATGGAGGTCATCCTCCATCTCATAGCCGACATGTATGGATCCGATGCGGTTCCCGCCCTTATTGGAGCCTCGAGAGACAGGCGCGTCCACGAAGTCACCGGGTGCCTCGATTCCTACGCAGAGCTCAAGAGGCAGGCTAACCAGTCGGCTCTTGAGACCCTCCCCTCCTTCGAGGCCCTCGTGGCTAGCCAGCCACAAGAGGAAAGACTAAGGAAGGCTGCTCTCATCTCCTGCCTTGGAAACATCATTGAGTACGACGTCCCGGGGCACAGCTCTGACGTCAACGCCGCCTTTAAGAACATTTGCAACGAGGCTTTCACCATAGACAATCTGGATCAATTCAGAGAGCTCTTGGGGCCCCGCACCAACTTGCTTTATCTCACTGACAACGCAGGTGAGATCGTCTTCGACAAACTAGTGGTCCGGGAGCTTAGGCGTCTGGGGTGCTGGGTAGCCGTGGCTGTAAAGGGGGGGCCCAGCCTCAATGATGCTCTGATGGAGGATGCCGAGGCTGTGGGAATGGTGGGCGAGGCAGACCTAGTTATCTCAACAGGCACCGATGCGGTGGGGATCAATCTCTCTGAGGTCTCTCCTGAGTTCTTGGATGTCTATGGTTCAACGGACGTGATCCTTGCCAAAGGAATGGCCAACTGGGAGACTTTAACCGAGTATAGGGCCCCCTGCCCAACGCTATTCATTTTCAGGGCTAAATGTGATCCTGTGGCAACCTCAGTTGGGGTCCCTCTCAGGGAGAATGTCGCAAAGCTCGTGTCCCAGGGTTGGAGTCTCTAGGCGTCAAGTGCTGTATTTATTTGGGACTGCGTAATGGGCCCTCTTCTGATCACCCAGATTTGCTCCCCGCTTAAATTGAGGACAGTGGAGGGGATCGCTCCTGGGGTGGGACCTGCGTCGAGGACGAGATCAACCTCCTCTCCTATCTGCTGGATAGCCCCCTCTACGGTGGTAGGCGGAGCAATACCGGTCTTGTTGGCGCTGGTGCTCACGATGACCCCCCCGCTTTGCCTCGCGAGGCTCCTGGAGACCTCGTGATCGGGGACCCTGACTCCCAGGGTCTTGGCCCCATGGGTGACGTACATGCCATACTCCATGACCGCAGGGAGGACTAGCATAAGGGGCCCCGGCCAGAATCTCTCAGCGAGGCGCTCTGCTATGGGGTTAAACTCCACTACTTTTCTAGCCACCGTGACGCTGCTGCAGGCGAGGGGGAGGGGCTTTTTTCCCCTCCCCTTGATCTCGCAGATCCGCCTTGCGGCGTCATTGATCTGAGGGGCGCATCCTAGGCCGTAAACTGTCTCAGTGGGGTAGACGACAATGCCCCCTGTGCGGACGAGAGCAGTTGCTATCTTAATATGCTCTTCAGTGGCGGGGAGGACTTTCATCCGGTTGATTTCGGCTTTAAGGGACTTAAATATATGGCAGATGTGGAGTCATCAGGGCAACGCCTTTATGCAGAGGAAGATGGAATAGCATCTCGCCTCCTTGTAACCCCTTGGGATTTGCGTCTCTGTAGTTTTTAGTAGGACGAGGCAATCTATGGGAAATATGCCTTAGGGGCCAATACAGGCTCCCCGAAGCCTTTTCACCTGGTCTTTGCAGGCCATACGTCGCACCAGTTCTTCATTCTCAGCTCTTTTATGAAGCCGATTTTGGAATGCCTTCGCGAGTTTTCGATATGTTGGAGGTATATGGGATTAGTTTTGCCCCCGATTAGTAGAGGGCATCTTTGTCAAGGAGGTTTTGCATAGGTTTTCCATCGATGTAGCGGTGGATATTATCCACAAAGATCTCGGTGAGCTTCGAGTTCTCAGTGTCCGCGGTGCTAGCGGAGTGGGGGCTGATTATGACGTTGGGCATGTCCCAGAAGGGACTCTCGGGGGGAAGGGGCTCTTTCCAGAAGACGTCGGATGCGAGGCCCCCAAGGTGGCCCGATTGGAGGGCTCGAATGAGGGCAGGCTCGTCTACGACGGAGCCCCGAGCAATATTGATGAGCATGGAGCCCTCCTTCATTGCAATGAGCTCAGCTTCTCCGATGAGCCCCTGTGTCTCCTCTGTGTGAGGGCAGATAAGGACTACGTAATCAGCCTCACCTAACATAGGGTGGAGGTTTGTCCAGGGATGGAGCTTCTCAACATTGACGGAGGCAGGGGCGACTCCTTCTATATGGCGTTTAGTCCCTATGACTCTCATCCCTAAGCACTGCCCTAGACGGGCTACTTCCCTCCCGACCCTGCCCAGTCCAACCACGGCTAGCGTCTTGGTGCGGAGCTCAGTGGTGCTAGTGCGCGCCCAGTGATGGGCCGCCTTTTCTCGGGCCATATAGGCATAGTCCTTGATATGCATCAGCATTGCCATAAGGCAAAACTCGGCAAGGGGGGTTGCGTGCATCCCACTTGATGTGGTGAGGATGATGTCTGTCCCCGTGAGCCCAGTGCGCTTTGCTGATTGACCAATCCCGGCGCTAGGGGACTGGATCCATCTGAGCTTAGGGGCGAGTTCCTTTATAATGCTAGCGTACTGGCGATTGAGATATCCAAATATAATCTCAGCGTTGGATAGGTTTTCCAACCATCGCAGCTCCTGCTTGGGGGTGCGTTCTATGTGAGCACCGTGCTGGTCGTTGGGATATCGGAGCTTGCCCAGGATCTCGGGCTCGTAGATGATCTCCACCCGAGGGTCTGCCGTCTTTACTTTTTTGATGAGCTCAGGGGCGAGACGAAATGTGATGAAGATCTTTATGGGCTCTTTCATGGGGTTATTCTTATTCAGGATGCTATTAGGGGTTTTGCAGGGTCGCGCAACATATTTAGATGGGTCCAGGTTTTTCCTTCTTGGTCGGTGAGCCGGTGAGCGGCTGCCGGGCCAATGGCCTGAGGAAACTCCATCCACCGTGCAGGACCGCGACGCTGTGAGGCGTAGGGGGAGACCCCTGGCAACGGACAGAAACGATACCTCCCGTGGCATGCTTTGACGCCTTGGAGGCCGAGGACGCTACGGGTTTGGGTGAGACGGCTGACCCAGCGGGGTGAAAGGGCGAATAGGGGTCCGACGACCTCCTGCGGTAGGACCCGGGTAGCCCGTATAGCTGAATGCCGCTTAGAACAGAAGGTGGGTTACGGCCGGCACACCGACCAACCTATACCGGATATCCCCCAAAACTGGGTATTCGGTGTCTTATGGCACCTGAAGAAGCAGGGCTACTCAGAATACACGATAGCTTTTTGAGGAAAGCCCTAAAGATATTGGAAGTCGGATGCAGGTTAGATGACCCTGAACGTTTTAATGGTCTCATAGCAGAGATGGATGCGCGCGCGAGCCAGCTTCTTCATATCCCTATTGATCTGATCAATCCTAAGCGCGCGCATAAAACTTATAGTTTTTTAGTTGAATTCCTATTGAAACCAATGAGCATTTCAAATCGAACTTTTGTGATTTTGTTAGTTGTAATAATTATAGGTGGTGTCTTGGCTTTCGTTTACACGGTCCCTATTATCACTGAGTATTACCCAGATATTGAGCAGAGGGAAATAGGACTGGACGTAGGTTTTCTCCTTGAGGTAAACAACTATACTTTTTTTAATTTCACTTTTGAGGTTGATACGAAAGTCACGTTGTCAGTATCAGCTAGTAATACTGTTAACCTTTACATCATGACTCCAAACGAGTATTTCGTTTTTGAACGCGCGCAACTCTCGCTCCATGGAGTTACACCTAATAGAAAGATGGAAGACGTTCATTCTGGTATCTTTGAATATGAAGTAAAAAAGGATGACACTTTTTTCTTCGTATTAAGTAATCCACACTCTGGATTAGGTGGATTAGTAGAAGGCGATGATGTTTGGATCAATTCCTTTTCTATAACGTACAAAAAAGGGGTTTTCGCGAAGCATCGGATAACCATTATTGAATCTTTAAAAAAGTAACGCGGGCGCGTAACAAGAGGGCATTGAAGCAGTTATATTGGTAAAATACTGATACAATCACCTGATTTTAACTGCACGCAGGGTTCGTTTGCATACCTCTTATTTACCGTAAAAAGTCATAAGCAATCTAAAATAATATCTATATCTTGTATTAATATGAATAAAAGCGTAAAAATCAGTCTTGTTTTAATTTCCATAGTTATTGGAATTGGTGCTTTGTATTTCTATGCGGACGGTCAAGTCACAGATGCAATAAATCACGTTTACCACTCTGTAGAATATTTAGATTATTCTGTAGAAATAACCTCCCTTCATCCCCTATCCGGAAAGTTCACGTATATTGTTGGACTGAGAAATCCTACAAATATAGATGTAGAATTATCCTATTACGCAGATATCTTTATCGAAGATGAATACATTTCAACTTTAGAATTTGACGTTTCTGTTCCTGCGAACGAGTTTGTGACAATTCGTTCTTTCTATACAACTGGAGCTGGAGATATGGAGCTTGTACAGCAATTTATCACTCCAACCTACCACTATTATGGTCAAATGAAAGGAAGTGGGAAATATTTGTTTTTCACACTGTCAAAGTCCTGGACCGATGAGTGGTACTGGACTCAATCATAATACCGTCAAGTACAATACACCTAATAACAATCTTCTAGAGATTATGATTAGCTTTATGGGTTAGGCTATAACCCTCTAGCAACACGTACGCCTATGCCCCTTCGACTAGTTCTTGTAAAATAACTTTGCTCTAATCTTTTTTTTCACTTCACTCCCATCAAAGAACTCTGAGTGGCATGAGACGCGCGCGTGATACGCCCAGAGAAGAGAATCTATAAGATAACCTCTTGTGCCACTCAAAAATATCGCGCGCGACGATATAGTCAGAGATTAACTCCGAAAAAATAAAAACTATCCTGATCAGTGTGCACACGCGTGAAGTATGAGGTTATTTTTTTTCATAGCATCTAATTACATAGGTTAGTAGTTCTATTTGCGCGCTTTGGGGTAGCCGAACTTGTTTGTCGTCTCCGCAATGGTCTCCTCCAATAGCTTAAGCCCTTTGTCCACCTGCTCCTGGGTGATGAGGAGGTAGGGCATCAATCGTATGATCCCAGTGCCTGGGGCAGAGCCAATAATAAGGCCCTTTTCCTTTGCTCTGTCGCTAAGGTAGACCATAGGATTGTGGGCTGGGTCTTTTTTCTGCTCAGGGGTGAGGTTCTTTGGTTGGAACTCTTCCTTGGTCTCCCTGTTCGCTACCAGCTCGACCCCCATGAAGAGGCCGAGACCCCTTATGTCCCCAATGACAGGTTGGCGGTCCATCATCCCCCTGAGCTCGTTCATCATATATTCTCCCATCTTTGCCGCCCGGTTTGTGAGGTCCTCCTTATAGTAGATATTGATGACGGCAAGACTGGTGGCGCATGCAAGGGCGTGGCCGCTGTAGGTGTAGCCGTGGGGGAAGCCCTTCTCATCAAAGTGGTCTCCGATCTTCTTATTCACTATAGTGGCCCCGAGGGGGACGTAGCCGGATGTTATCCCCTTGGCGTAGGTTTCAATATCTGGAACAATGTTCCAGTGCTCACATGCGAACATCTTGCCGGTACGGGCAAAGCCGGTCATTACCTCGTCGAAGATCATGAGAACTCCGGTCTCGTTGCAGATCTCGCGGATCTTCTTCCAGTAGCCGTCCGGGGGGACCACCTGGCCTGCCCAGCTGCAGATGGGCTCTGCCATAAAAGCGGCCACAGATTTCTCCCCCTCTTTCTCGATGGTGTACCTAACGAACTCGGCACAGAGGAGGTCGCACTCAGGATACTCCTTCTTGAAGAAGCACCTGTAACAATAGGGCGACGGGACATGCTTGAACTCCTCGAAGATGCTGAGGCCGGGGAACTGGCGGTTCCTGCTGCTGCCACCGACGCTCACCATCGCGTATGTGGAGCCATGGTAGGCGTCCCAGTAGCTGATTACCTTCGAGGCACCCCTATAGAGTTGGGCAATCTTAATGGCTACCTCGTTGGCTTCGGTGCCACTGTTTCCAAAGAATGTTTTGCAGAGATCACCGGGGGTGATTTGAGCGAGCTTCTTGGCGAGTTGGATCTGGGGGACGTTAGAATAGCTCGGGGAGGCGTAGGCCATCTCATCGAGCTGCTTCTTAGCGGCCTCTATAACCTCTCGGTTGTTGAGCCCGATGTGGGCATTGTAGAGCTGGGACATAAAATCAAGATATTTCTTCCCTTTAGCGTCCCAGAAGTGCCCTCCATCTCCATGAGTTAGTATCAAGGGCTTATATCCAGGGCGGCGCTCCCATCTCTGGACGAGGTACTTATCCGCCTCATCGTGCATCCGAGTGACTTCGTCCTCTGAAAAATTTATGGGACTCAATGAAGTTCTCAGACAAATTGTTTCGAATATTCACTTAAAAATTGTCCTCGTGTCAGAGCGTTTCAGGAATAACTTATAGGATAGATCTTTCATGCTGAGATTGGGATGACCTTTTCACGGGTTTCGGTCGTAAAGGGCTCTAGAGCGCGCGCGCCCGTCCACAAGGCTCTGAATTTGATTGACTATAAGGACGCCCTGAAGGGCTGGGACAGAGTGCTCATAAAGGTTAATTTTATCACAACGAAGACTTGGGATACCGGTGCCACTACTGACCCTCTGGTAGTCGAGGCAATCTTCCAGAGGCTCCAGGACCTCCCCCTGGAAGTCATTGTTGTTGAGTCCGACGCGACGACCACCAACGCCACCAAGGCCTTCCACGCCACCGGAATGGCTAAGATGTGCGAGAGGAACGGGATCAAATGGATCAATTTAAGGCATGAAAAGGATCGGGTGGCGCTCCCCATCCCGAATGGGGCGGCGTTGAAGAAGATCGTCGTTCCACGGATTGTTGCTGAGTCAGGGATCGTGAGCGCCGCCAAGATGAAGACCCATATCGATACGGGGGTAACCTTAGGGATGAAGAATCTCTTTGGCCTTCTTCCCGACAAGTTCAAAGGAAAATACCATATAAAGGACATGCATAAAGTCGTGGCCGACATTAACACCGTTATCAAACCTCATCTGACTGTGGTCGACGGGTTCGTGGCGATGGAGGGCCGGGGACCTGTAAGAGGAACACCCGTCCAGATGGAGACGATCGTTGCTGGGAGTGACGTCGTTGCGGTAGACGCCACAACGTCTAGGTTGATGGGAATCAACCCCCATGAAATCGACCACATTATGATGGCCCACGAGAGGGGTCTAGGGGAGATCGATAACGTCGAGATCTTGGGGGACGGGATTGAGGCTGTGAAGAGAGACTTTAAGAGACCTTAGGCTTGGGAGCTTCCCTGGGGTCGACTCAGTAACTCTTTCTCGCGCCCGGAATGGAGGCGCTCTCTTCTAGTCCGGGGGCGTCAGCGAGTTCGCATTCAACAGATTCAGGTTCAAGATGAGAGACGTTGTAAAGAGCCTGAACTTCTGGGCGTTCCATTGCTCCGCTCCACTCTAAATATATACATTGACCTGTGCCACCTCACCGTATATTATATGCCCCGGCACACCTTAGTCTTTATTTGGACGGCAAGGCCCGTGACCTTCTTCTGTCGGAGGGCAAAAACATATACAAGGTTGTTGTGAGCTGCCTTAAGTGTGACGTCTAGGAGAGCGGAAGCACCGGAGGAAAGCATGGATGATGGTAGCGAGAGTAGTAGCTTTCTCATCAGTTTTAGTCCCCAGCATCTAGTAGACTCACCGCTCCTACAAGAGCCTCTTCAACAGTCTGCTGGATTAAACCTAATAGCTTCTTTTTCCCATTTTTATTTTGTAAAGTATTTGTACACACTCTTTGAGACCATTGCGATAGTCTCCTCTGCGGCGTAAACGTCCGCTGCCCCTTTTATGAAGCAGCTAAGGATATATCTCTCTCCAGTGGCTTGGATTGTAACGAGACCTGCGTCGTTCCTTATTCCCGGAAGGCTCCCTGTCTTATGGGTGAGTTCCATCTCTGCCCTTGGGAGGTACTTGGGAATCCGATTTCCCCCAGTTTGACACTTAGACATGATCTCCATGATCTCGTTGCAACTTTCTCGGCTGGCCGCCTTCCCTTCGACGATCATCTCCAGAAGCCGGAGCATCTCGCTAGGGGTGGTGACATCATTTTCATCAACCCCAAGGGACCAAGTGCCAACTAGAGTGGTTCCCTGGGCCTTCTCTGTGAAGAGGGCGAGGGTCTTTTCTTCGTCGGGGAGGTCTCCCAGCCCTATGAGGTCGAAAAGGATGTCTCGGCAGTCCGCAACTACCTTCGTCTCCTCAAGTCCGAGTGAGCGGATGGTCGCGTTAACCCTGTCTTTTCCGACTCTCTTGATGACGAGGTCTGTGGCAGTATTATCACTTAGGATCATCATGAGTCTCAGAAGATCTCCGTAGGTAAGTTCCAACCCATTGGAGAGTTCCTTGAGGATCCCCGACCCAGGGACCTTGTCCGCTTCCGCTAACATTTTCTTCTCATCGAGGGATACCGTTTTCGATTCTAACTGTCTAAAGAACTCGATGATGACGGGGACCTTGAATACACTTGCCGTGGGAAACAGATCCCCTCCATTGATGGAGGCAGTCTCCCCTGTCTCAAGGTGCTTGACTGATACACCTAAAGTCCCCTTCAGACCTGATACAGCGTCATTGAGAACGTCGATAAGAGCCATTAAGCATCACAGAAACTTATATCCTCACCACTTAAACGATTTCGCTGCTTTCCCGGCTGAGGCTTTTATCACCAGCCATCTGGTTTCAATCAGGTATTATCCCTTGGATGGAATGAACCGGCGTTCATATCTAATGTTTAGCCAATATAGAGAGCTGTGATGCCATCTACGAGGTGGGAGGTCTTTTAAGGTCAATATCCATGAGACTGGCGGAATATGCGGTTAGTGCTATCACAACCTTTTCCCCATCCTCACAACAGTTGCACTGGACGGAATGTTCCCGTGGCATGACCCCAACGAGTGGATCTAAGCTTGCCCCAACAGGCATAACCTTGTCACAGATATAATCTAAAAGAAATAACCTTTTTTTCTCATTTTTTCTGTTGAATCCCCTTTCTCAAAATTCTTAAAGACACAAACGTCGGGAAAAGGGAAATGGACGGGAGATTTATTACCCGTTGGATGTTTTCTCATATAGTTTTTATCTAAACACTTTCTACGTTTAATTATGTCAAGGCATAAACTATCGAGGAAAGTCCAGACTGTGCTGGGTACGATTGACGCAGGGGATATGGGCATTACTCTGACCCATGAGCATTTACTATGTGACACGAGCTACAGGTTTGTTGAACCTAAGATAGATAGTCAGAAAGAACTCGCTAATGCCCGAATCAAAATTGAGAATCTCGATTGGATTAAAAGAAATCAAAATAGCTGCCTTGATAACTTGAGTCTGTTGAACGAAGAGTCCGCCATCTCTGAGCTGCATCATTATAAAAAAAAGGGCGGAGGAACGGTTGTAGATGTAGGGAACATCGGTCTCAGTCGTAATCCAGAGGGACTGGCACGCATATCTCGAGCAACCGGCATTAACATCATAATGGGAGCAGGATATTACGTGGGGACAAGTCATCCACCGGAACTGGCGAGTAAAACTGAAGACCAGATAACAGATGAAATTGTGCGTGATATAACCATTGGGGTAGGAGATACCGGGATAAAAGCAGGGATACTTGGAGAGATTGGCTGCTCATATCCTTTAAAAGACACTGAAGTAAAGGTGCTGGGTGCTGTTGCACGAGCCCAGAAAATAACAGGAATATCGGTGAATATCCATCCAGGGCAAAGCCAGACTTCTCCTATTGAGATCATAGAATTTCTTAGTGATAATGGAGGGGATATTAACCGGACTGTAATGAGTCATGTAGGTAATAGACACGGAAATGACATAGATCTGACCTTAGAGTTGGCTGAGAATGGGTGTTATATTGAGTACGATAGATTCGGTCAATCACAGAACCCGATTAAGCTTCCCAATAAACTCATGTATGGGCTCTCTGACTGGGAGCGAATCGGATGTATCAAGCATCTCATTGATCGTGGATTTCTTGATCAAATCCTGATCTCTCATGATGTATTTAATAAAACCGACCTCCGTCAATACGGCGGATTTGGTTATGACCATATCTTGACAACAGTTATTCTCCTTATGCGCATGCAATGCATTACTGATGAGCAAATCCACACCATACTTGAGAAAAATCCCGGGCGCATGCTCCAATTTACCTGAATTCCCCTCACGCGCTTTGCCATTATCCAAAACTGAACATTTATAATCACTATTTAGGTTGTCAGATTATGTCAGTAGCAAAATATCATCTCAAACCTATAGTCATATATTGGAAAAAAATACTCAAATTAATTTTACACTTCTCGGGATTGATCAGATCCGAATGGTCTGAAATTAGTGTTTATGATTTATTTAATCTCTTAAATTCTAATTACCTTCCACTATTAATCGATATTCGATCTCCTACGGAATTTAGTGGGGGTTATGGACATATTCCCCAAGCCAGGTCAATCCCTTTGTTGGAATTAGCATCATATCTCGAAAATCTTCAATCCTTCAAAGAAAAGACAATTGTAACTATGTGCCCTGGAGGTGGAATGTCTTTGATCGCTGTAGAAATATTGACCGAGGCAGGTTTTACGGATGTTAAGAGTCTGAAAGGGGGCACGGATTTATGGCATCAATGCGGGTATCCCACTACTAGGTCCAACGCTGATGAATAGAACTTTTTCAATAGGTTAGTATGATTAACTATGACAACTTTTACACACGTGAGTAAATAATAAAGTGCAATCTTAATGATAAACGTTCATAAGAGAGTTGATGCACGGGGCCTCGCCTGTCCCATGCCTATTTTAAAATCTATGCAGGCAATAAAAAACATGGCTATTAATCGTGTGCTTGAAATTCTTACCACTGATCCCGGTAGTATAACCGACATTCCAACATGGGCTATTGCTACGGGTCAAGAACTCATCTCCTATGAAGAACGGGGTCTAAACGAATACCGATTCCTAGTAAAGAAAAAAAAATAACTCACGTATGCGGTTAGATGGGTTTTTTCAATTTAAATTTACTTGCGCACTCGCGTAAAAGACCCTTGGTACAATCTAATCCTTAATTTTTGGACCTGAAATCTTACGACCACTCATCAATGCCTTAAAAAGTCCTTAAAAGTGCAGAGAACTTGAACCCTTCAATATCCACCCCTAGACCTTCGGTGATGTGAAAACGTCAAACCAACCGGAGCTGCATGCATGTCCCATGCGCAATTAATTTATCGAAATCTAATCTTGTATTTTCAATGAATATTATATCCTTGTTAACTTTGTTCAAGAATAAACTCTTCAATTCGTTTTTTGGCTTTGTCAATATAGTTTGGATCAACATCCATGCCGATATGACGTCTGTTAGAAACTATTGCAGCAATATTTGTTGTACCTACTCCACAAAAAGGGTCTAGAACAACATCGTTTTCAAAGGAGTAAAGTTGGATGCATCTGTATGGTAATTCAATTGGAAATGGTGCAGGATGTCCAAGTTTTTTTGCTGATGTTGCAGGGAAGGACCATATGCTTTTAGTAAAGTCCAAAAATTGTTCTTTAGTTATTGTATTGTTTCTATCTTTCTTTTTTCTACCTAACTTTCCTTTAGAATAAATTAAAATATATTCATGCACATCTCGAAGGACTGGATTTGATGCAGATTTCCAACTTCCCCATGCTGTAGAAACTCCAGCACTAGCACTTTTATTCCATATCACTTCTCCTCTCATTATAAATCCTATGTCATCCATAATTTCAATTATATATTTATGAAGTGGAATGTATGGCTTCCTTCCAACATTTGCAATATTTATACATGCTCTTCCTCCATTTACTAACACTCTAAACGTTTCTGAAAAAACTTCTTTTAAAAAATGTTTGTACTCTTCTAGACTTAGGTCATCATCATATTCCTTGGAAACATTATATGGTGGAGAAGTAACCATTAAATGAACAGAAGAATCCGGTAAAAAACTCATATCTCTACTATCTGCCCATATTACCCTGTCCAAATATTTTCTATCTATAATATTTTTAATTTCCTCTAAATCTTCATTTATATTAACATTCCTATATAATTTACTACTATAAAATTTCGATGAATCATGTTGTTCTCTTTTTCCAATCCCAAACGCACTTGTTTTAGTCCCTTTATTGTTTTTTTCCATTTTACATTTTTCCATTTTACACAGTATCTGTTTCCTTTTCCGAATTCTACATATTCTTCCTTTTCTTCTATTTGGCGTCGTATACCTTATTAAACCGACTTTCTCGAGTTCAAACAAAGTTCAGCGCGGATGCCCCCTACAAAGAGACATTCTCCTTCCTCAAACCCTTATGCATCTAGCTTACGTTCTACACAAAGCCCATTAACTCACCACGCTATTAGTACACATTGCAGTCGGTCTTACTGCAAGTTTCACCGCGCGCACCTTAATGTACTTCATATATCCAGGAAAAGCCCAGCATCCTAGAGAAGGGCATCAAGTAGTTGGGGTCCTATACCCTATTATTCCAACGCGGAC
This sequence comes from Candidatus Bathyarchaeota archaeon, assembly GCA_030739585.1. NCBI lineage: Archaea > Thermoproteati > Candidatus Bathyarchaeota > Candidatus Bathyarchaeota archaeon. Next base: position 110,022 of record JASLYX010000003.1, on the reverse strand, counting down.
TCAAACGGAGCCCAAGTATGTATTCGCTCTATTTCCAACCAAGCTCCTTTGAGTGTCATATACCTCTTTACTAGGGAAAAGAAAGATTTTTATTTGAATGCCTCGAAGATTAGGAAGTGGAGAAAATGAGGGAGTACGTTCACTAGGGGCGCTTGCATTCATCAGTGATGGTAGCAATCTCCTTTTGACCCTCGAATCCGCCTTGACGATTCTAAGCAACTTAGTAATCCAGCGGATTCTGTGCCTTTTGGTTCTCCCACTTCTATATGCGGTGAAATAACAATGACAAAAGTGAAGTTTGCAATTCCTAAGGGGCACCTTGAGGGTGACACTCTGAAGATGCTTGAGAGGGCAGGCTATCAGATTAGCGACCTCAAGCGGACCTATAGACCCAGCATCAACGACCTCGGCATAGAGCTCAAGGTCCTGAGGCCTCAGGAGATCCCCACATTCGTCAATGAGGGAGTCCAGGATATCGGCATCAGCGGGAAGGACTGGATCGCCGAGAACAGGGCCGACGTTGAGATCCTCCTGGATTTGGAGTATAGCAGGGTGCGTCTCGTTGTAGCCGTGCCAAAATCTTGGACCGATGTTAACAGCCTCTCGGACCTCCTACGGAAGAAAATGGAGCGCGGAGAGACCCTCCGGATATCATCGGAGTACCTCAATGCCGCGAAGGACTACATCAAGGCAAACCCTGTCTACAGGGAGGCCTATGGCAACGCCGATCCCTTGGTGGTGAGTCCTTGGTGGAGGGTCGGGGAAAACGAGGCAGTCGCCATCTATCTTAGCTTCGGGGCCACAGAGGCGAAGCCCCCTGAGGACGCCGACGCTATCATAGAGGTGGTAGACACTGGGACAAGCCTAGAGCAGAATAGTCTTAAGATCATTGAGAAAGTCATGGACACAAGTGCCCTCCTAATTGCCAATAAACGGGCCCTGAAGGACCCCTCCAAGAGGGAGAAGATCATGGACATCCTCACCCTCATAAAGGGGGCTGTGGACGGATCCAAGAAGCTCCACGTATTCGCCAACGTGAAGAAGACCAACTTGGAAGAGCTTCTAGAGAAGTTGCCCGCCCTGAAGCGCCCCACTATCAGTGATCTCTCCGATCCAGAATGGTGCGCTATCAACACAATCATCGACAAAAAGAAATTCCTAGAGATCCTTCCAATTCTCCGGGTTCTTTCCCAGGGCATCGTGGTCCACGAACCCCGACAAGTGCTCCCTCTCGAAGAGATAATGTTGGAGAACAGCCAAAAATGATGGGGAGATATTTCAATATCCCCCAAGAGCTTCTTGTGAAGCGATGGCCAAATATCGAGGCCACAGACCGTCAGCTCCAACTCTATGTAGAATCCATCGTGGAGGACGTGCGGATTAGGGGCGATAAGGCCATCAAGGAGTATACACGAAAATTTGACAACGTAGCGATTGACGAGCTAAGGGTGAAGCATGAGGAGATCCTTGACGCATATGAGTCTGTAACAACAGAGCAGATCGCTGCTCTGAAGGAGTTGAAGCGGAGGCTCGAGACCGTGGAGACTAAACGCTTAAGCTTACTCTCCTTTAAGCTACAACTAGAGGGCGTCAGCATCCAGTGCACCGTCCGCCCCCTCCACAGCGTGGGCTGCTACGTCCCTGGGGGGAAAGCGGAGTACCCGAGCTCCCTTGTGATGAATGTGGTCCCTGCAAAGGTGGCGGGGGTAGATCAGATAATCATATGCACCCCTCCTCGCCGAGATGGACACCCTTCACCTCTCACTCTCGTGGCCGCTGATATATGCGGTGTGGACGCCGTCTACAAGGCGGGAGGAGCCCAAGCCATTTCCGCTATGGCGTACGGCACTGAAACGATCCCTCAGGTTAACAAGATCGTGGGACCTGGAAATCGATACGTGACCTCTGCCAAGCAGGTCGTCTCAAGCGTTGTGGCAACTGACAAGCCCGCGGGGCCCAGTGAGATCCTTGTTTTGGCAGACGGGACTGCGGATCCAAGGCTCATCGCCCTGGATCTCATCAGCCAAGCTGAGCACGGGAATGGAGGATCCTACGGCCTTGTGACCACTTCAACGGCTTTGGCTGATGAGGTTGAAAGGGCTCTAGTTGAGATCCTAGAAAGACTCCCCGATGGGGAAGAAGTTGGAAAGCTCCTATCCCGAAGAGGGTTCATCTATATCGTAGGGAGTATCGATGATGCCGTCAATTTCGCTAACCGATACGCCCCAGAACATCTGGAGATCCTTACCGATGACCCCCGAGGTGCTGCCGAAAAAGTAACAGGTGCTGGGCTCGTTCTGTTGGGGCCATACTCCCCGGTCTCCGCTACCGATTACAGTATGGGCGTCAACCACGTTCTCCCCACAGGGGGATACGGAAAGGTTGCCTCTGGAATCACTGTGCTAGACTACCTAAGAACCCTCTCTGTGGTAGAATCCTCGGAGGAAGGGCTCGCCGGAGTCAGGGGGAACGTTGAGGCCCTCGCCATTGCGGAGGGACTCCCTAATCACTACCTTGCTGTCGAGGGGAGGTTTAAGGAATGACCCTGGATGAATTCGTTTCCTCATCCAGACGCCTAGGGATTTATAAACCAGGTGAACCCGTGGAGGAACTTGCTGCACGCCTAAATTTGCCTGTCAGCAGGGTCCTTAAGCTCAACGCAAACGAGAACCTCTTCCTGCCACGATCTACTCTCCAGAGAGTTCTGACCGAGGCCGCCGCCGAGATAGACCCTAGGTTGTACCCCGGGGGAGAGGAAGCAGTACTCGCCGAGAAACTCGCGAGCCTCCACGGTGCCTCCCCTGCCCATATCATTCTGGCATCTGGGGGAGATATGATCATAGACCTGATAATGTCCAGTCTCGTGAAGCAGGGGGACACGGTGCTCGCAGTCACCCCAACCTTCTCTATGTACCCCCGGACGGCGAAGATCAAAGGTCTGACCTTTAGGGCTGTCTCCTTGGACAACAGATTCATGTTAGACGGGGAGATGGTGCTAGAGGAGGCAGAGGGGGTAGGCCTCATCGTTCTCTGTAACCCAAACAATCCTACTTCGAACCAGTTTAATCGGGGGGAGGTAATGAAGATCGTAAATGGCTTTGAGGGATTCGTCCTCATAGATGAGGCTTATGCTGAGTTCGGAAATTACTCCCTGGTCGGGGAGGCCCTCAAAAGAGATAATCTTATTATCCTCAGGACCTTTTCGAAGGCCTACGGCCTCGCCGGCCTGAGGTTGGGATATGGGGTTACGAACAAAGTTCTCGCATGCACTCTGACTGAGAGGTATTTGATGCCATTCTCCGTTCCCAGTTTTGTGCTACGGGTTGGGGCGAAGCTTCTTGACGAGAGGGCCGCGGTACTGGAGGCCATCGAGGAGGTAAAGCGGGAACGGGAGGCCCTCGTGGACTCCCTTGGAAAGATAGAGGGGGTAGAGGCTTTTCCATCTGACTCTAACTTCGTCCTTTTCACTACTAACAAGCCCTACGAGGAGGTCTACAACAGGCTTCTCGAGAAAGGGGTTATCATCAGGAGGATTGGAGATGTTTCCGGCTATTCTGACTGCCTCAGGGTTAGCGTCGCACCTCGGGAAATCACTTCAATGTTCTTGGAAGCCCTGAGGGAGGTATTAGCGTGAAACCTAGATACGTAGAATCTCAAACCACCACAGGGGAGACCTATTACATCAGGCAGGATCGTCTGAGGGACTTGACAAAGGTTGATGTGGTGGTATTCGACTGTGATGGCGTCCTCCTTGATGTCAGGGAGTCCTACAGCAGGGCCGTCGCCAGGACCACGAGTGCCCTAGTTGAGACTATGACTGGTTACGCTGTTCCCGAGGAACTTTACGATTCACGGCTCAACCGTGTCTACAAGCGCACAGGGGGATTCAACAACGATTGGGCTCTTACCTATGCATTCATAATAAGGACCTTGGCTGAGCTCCCGGAGGGTTCTCTGAAGAGGCTAAGGAGGGTCGCTGTAGAGGCACTAAAATCTGGGACCCTTTTTGGGATGTTCAAACATCTTAGGGAAAACCCAATAGCATCCGAAATTCCGGTGAAGACGTTGTACAGGGGTCTTACCATCTTTGCCGAGGAGCTGGACTCCACGGGCTGGGAGGCTGTCGACAGGTTGCTTTGTAACCAAGTTTACCCTGAGATCAGGGATACCCTCGGATATCCGGGTGGCGTGGGTGAGGGACTCGTAGCCACAGTCTTTGAGGAGATATTCTCTGGGGCAGAGCTATTTGAGCGGAGCTTTGGGATAGAGGGGATATATGGGGCTGAAGGTTCCGGCTTTATCGAGAATGAAGGTGTGATAATCAATGATGAAACCCTTAGGAGGCTCACGGAGATTCTGGGTGGGGCGAGGATGGGCATCTCATCCGGCAGCCTTGCCGCGACTGCAATGCACGTCCTCGGGGAATCCATCAATGAGATCAAAGAGGATGCCCGGATCTGGTATGAGGCCGTCGACGAGGCCCAGGCGATAAAGGGCATGGTGGGCCTCCACAAGCCTCATCCCTTTTCACTGCTTAAAGCCTCAAAGCCCTTCAAACCCTACGATCGGGTCTTATATGTGGGGGACACCATGGCCGATAGGCTTATGGTTAGGAATGCGGGGGAACCCCCTTTCCTATTCGCTGGGGTTCACGGGAACGTGCACGGTTCTGAGGAGGCAAGAGACGACTTCATGTCATGCGGTTCTGACATCGTTGCCCTGTCGGTGAACGATCTGCCTGAGATATTAGAAAATGTGAGAGATAACTGAAAATGAGGAGACAAGAGTTTAGGCGAGAGACCAGCGAGACGATTGTATCAGTCGGGCTCAATCTGGATGGCATTGGGGAGGGGAAGATAGAGACCCCCCTCGCCTTTTTCAATCATATGCTAGGGAGCCTAGCGACCCACAGTTTAATTGACTTGAGGGTGGAGGCCCATGGAGACCTTTATCATCATATCGTCGAGGACGTCGGGATAGGCATCGGGTCCGCGATCAAGGAAGCCCTGGGAGACGGGAAGGGAATAGCCCGTTTTGGCTACGCTCTTGTTCCTATGGACTGCTCTATTGGATCCTGTGCCTTAGATATTGGTGGCCGCCCTTACGCCGTGGTAGATCTATGCTTCAAAGGAGCCAAGGTGGAGGACACTGCATCAGAGGACCTTACCCACTTCTTTGAGACCTTGGCGACCAGCATGTGTGCCAACATTCATTTAAAGGTGGACTACGGTCGGAATGACCACCACAAGGCTGAGGCAGCATTCAAGGCCTTTGCTCTGAGCCTCCGGCAGGCCGTCTCAGTTGACCTCCGAAGGAAAGGCGTCCCCAGCAGCAAAGGAGTCATATAATGGCCAAGGTGGCGGTCTTGGATTACGGCGTAGGGAACCTTTTCAGCATGTCTAACGCCCTTGAAAGGGCAGGTCTTAAGGTCAAAGTCACTAGGGAACCTGAAGAAATAGCCTCTGCAAATGCAATCGTTCTCCCTGGGGTGGGGAATTTCGGACCAGCATCAATTAAGCTTAAGTTCTTCGCGGGGGCCCTCCAGAGGGCCCTGGAGGAAAATATACCAATACTGGGGAGCTGTTTAGGAATGCAACTCCTGTTCGAGGGGAGCGAAGAGAGCCCTAAGAAGGGCCTCGGCCTCCTGAAGGGATGGGTTAGGCGGTTCCAGGGGGCACTTAAGGTTCCCCACATGGGATGGAACACCATCAAGGCCGCAAAAAAGAGCCCCCTTCTCGAGGGGATACCCGATGGTCAATATTTTTACTTCGTGCACAGCTACTATCCGGAGCCCGCGGAGGGTGACGTTACTCTGGCTGTCACGGAATATAATGGGAACTTTACCTCTATGGTGGAGTGCGGCCCCCTCTACGGTTGCCAATTTCACCCCGAGAAATCTGGGAAAGCGGGGGCCGTGCTTCTCAGCAACTTTGCAGATATAGTCAAGAGGCGAAGGCGATGATGGTGATACCTGCTATCGACATCATGGACGGCCAGGTCGTACGCCTTACTCAAGGAGATGAGGAATCCAGGATCAACTATGGAAACTCGAGATCCCCTCTGGACGTGGCTCGGCACTGGGTGGAAGAGGGAGCCGAATATCTCCACGTAATAGATCTTGACGCGACTCTAGGTCGAGGCGATAACAGCGGTTTGGTTCAAGAGATCGTCAACGACCTCTCGATCCCCATTCAGGTAGGGGGAGGGATAAGAAGTCTAGAATCTGCGCAAACCCTATTGGGAAAGGGCGTGGACAGGATAATCCTTGGCTCCTTGGCCATTAAGTCCCCCGAACTTGTATCTGGTCTCTGTGAGGAAAATGGGAAGGACAGGATCGTGATCGCCCTTGACCACAAGCAAGGCATAGTCCTTGACAAAGGGTGGAAGGAGTCCACCGGTAAGCCCCTCTGTGATGCCCTTAGGGATTTTATCAGCCTCGGATTAAGATGGTTCCTGATAACTGACACCAGTCGGGACGGGACCTTAGAGGGCCCTGACACAGAGACTTATTCCAAAGTATCCAGACACGCGTCCATTATCGCCTCAGGGGGTGTAGGATCCCTTGGAGATATAGGCACGCTACTAGGAACCGGTGTGAAGGCCATAGTGGTGGGAAAGGCCCTCTACGAGGTGGTCTTCACCCTGCCGGAGGCTATCCGCTGCGTGGAGGCCTAAAGGATGTTAGCTAAGCGCATCATCCCCTGCCTCGATGTAAAGGAGGGAAGGGTCGTCAAAGGGACCCATTTCATAGATCTGAAAGACGCCGGGGACCCAGTGGAGTTAGCCAAACTCTACAACAGAGACGGCGCTGATGAGCTAGTGTTCTTGGACATCGCCGCCTCCATAGAGGGGAGAGGCACCCTAAGCAGGCTCGTCAGGTCTGTCGCTACGGAGCTTGATATCCCCTTCACCGTGGGGGGCGGAATTAGGACTAAGGAGGACGTCCGGGATATCTTGAGGAACGGGGCCGACAAGACCAGCCTGAACACCGCTGCAGTGGAGCACCCAGAACAGATCACCGAGATATCTGAGCTCTTTGGTTCCCAGTGCACAGTGGTTGCCATTGACGTCAGGAGGAGATATGAGGAAAGGGGGGACCAGACTATGGTTCAGACCCCAGAGGGCCCCTGCTGGTTTGAGGTATATACCTACGGAGGAAGGAAGGCGACGGGAATGGACGCCCTGAGATGGGCCGTCAGGGCCGAGGACCTAGGTGCTGGGGAGCTCCTAGTTACAAGCATGGACAGAGATGGCACCAAGACTGGCTTTGATAACATCCTCTATAATGAGCTGTCTTGTACCGTTGGGGTTCCTATTGTGGCCAGCGGCGGAGCAGGGGATCCGAGACACTTCCTAAAGGCATTCATCGAGGGAAAAGCAGACGCAGCTCTCGCCGCATCTGTGTTCCACTATGGGAACTACCCCGTTCCCGTCGTTAAGGAGTATCTCCGGACAGAGGGCGTGGAGATCAGGAAATGAAGGACGTGAACATCGGAGACCTTAACTGGGAAAAGATGGGGGGGTTGATCCCGGTAATCGCCCAGGACGCAGGCACTCTCGAAGTCCTCACCCTGGCATATATTGACCAAAAGGCCCTGAAGATGAGCCAGGAGACGGGCTGGGCCCACTACTATCGAAGGAGCCACAGCAGGGTTATGAAAAAGGGGGAGACGAGCGGTAACGTGCAAAGGATAACTGAAATTTTGACGGACTGCGATAACGACGCCGTCATCTACCTCGTGGATCAAAAGGGGCCTGCGTGCCACCTCAGAGAAAGAAGCTGCTTCCACAAGAAAGTCACTGCGAGATAGCTGGTTCTTGATGATGGCCTCAGGTATGCAGAGCTAACTTATGACCTCTTTGCGTCTCATTATTTACCAATTTTTAAACCCGATTCCGCTTGAAGTGATACATGTTTCTAGTATCCCTTGCCTACGTCCCTTAGAGATGGTGACACCTGCTACGAGGAAACTAAAGAGCGCGCGCCATATATTATAGCCAGTAAAACGATATGAAGAACTTATTTTATGTCAAACTAGGAAATAGATTTTTTTTGGCCTCATGTTCTACAGTTTATAGGCAGATCTCCTCAATTATCCTCTTATACACCTTCACGCCCTTCTTTAGCTGGTCTATCGCTATGAACTCGTTAGCGGTGTGGCCCTGATCAATGCTGCCTGGGCCACATAACACTGTCGGTATCCCCGCCTCGGTATAGTCTCCTGCCTCGGAAAAATATGACACCCCGACGGGCTCGGATCCCAGGACTCTTGTAAGAAGCTTTACGATCTCGCTGTTCCCAGGAATATCCAGGGGATTCCTGACCTTAGGTACGGTTACCTCCACCGAGCCCTCGTAACCTTTATCACTCCCCCCAATTAGCCTCCTCAACCAGCCTTTGATAGTATGCACATCTGCATGGGCAGGTATGAGTCGAGCATTCAATGTGATCTCGCAGCGGTTTGGGATGATGTTTGATTTGATGCCTCCCTTAATGAGTGTGGGCTTAATGGTGGATGGACCCATGAGGGGATGAGGGCTCCCGTTGAGCTCGTCTTGGAGCTCTGAGATGCCTCGGAGGACCTCCGCTCCCCTTGTGATCGCATTGATCCCCGTTTCAGGTCTGCTGCTGTGAGCCGCCTTGCCGTTCACCACCAACGAGGCGTAGGCATACCCTTTATGGGTGCGGCCCACTTTCAGCATAGTGGGCTCCCCCACTACACCGAAGCGGGCCTCCTCCTTAGTCACTTTTCCCTCTTTCAGTACTCGGTCTACGAACCAACCCCCGGTGTCCTCCCCCGCCGTGAAGACTAGGGTGAGTTGCCTTTTGAGGCCCTCCTTCCTGATCTCCTTTGCAGCTTGGATCATGGACGCACAAGGCCCCTTCATATCACTAGCCCCCCGGCCGTAGACCCTACCATCCCTTACAACGGGCTCGAATGGCCCTGAAACGCTCCATAGTGCTGGATCCCCAGCAAGCACAGTATCTATGTGCCCTGACAGGATCAGGCCTGGTCCTGCCCCCTCCCCGATTTTTGCTATGACGTTGGCCCTGTCCTTCTCGACTTCCTGGAGCTCAACATCCACACTGAGGTCCATGAGGAAGTCCCTTATCCACTTGGCTAGAGGCATTTCCTTTGCCGGTGGCCCCGAAGTATCAAACGAGATGAGAGATTTCGCGATATCTATAACCGTCAACTAGATCCTTTGCCAGAGGACGTTGGTCTGATAAAACATGTTCTTAGAAAAATTTTCTGCAATTCAACGGATCCACCTCAACTGTTTTTGTTAAATCCTGAATTAATCCGATGTTATATTTACATACCTATGTACATAAAGACCCATTTCATCAAGATTGATCAATTAGATCATTTCCTTATAAAGACAAAGTCCTTCGATGAGATGGTGCAATAGATAAACAAGAAGCTGATCTTGATGCTTTGAGTCTCGCTGTGTCTATTCCACAAAGTCTTGTTTATACGTTGCAGTTTATCCGTTACGGGCGCGACGACGGGCATTCATCAACCAGTAATCTCCGGGTGAGTCTCATCCTTAAATTGACCCCTCTGTCCAGCTATGTATAGAACTGCTTGCAACGGCGATGACCCTTGGAGATAGAAGACGGGATACACCTAATCAAGAATCCTCATAGCACCTATTTCGTGAGCTCGGTCCTCATCGTAGGTGAGAGTCTGACCCTAGTGGATGCAGGTAGGGTGGAGTCCCCAGAGGCATCAATATACCCCGCCATAAGGACCCTAGGGAGGGACCCTCAGGAGATTTCCCTTCTTATCCTCACCCATACGCACTGGGACCATTGCGCCGGGGCTGCCCAGATTAAGAAAGAGACGAGTTGCAAAGTAGCTGTACACGTCAATGGGGAGGCCTACCTGACTGACCCGGAGAAGGTGACCCAGGACCTCACAACTAGATTTCCCGGAATACCCTCGGGAAACATGGCAGGCCTCGACGCCGTTGAACCTGAGATCGTATTCACGGATGGATCTAGGATATCCCTCGACGGGAGGGTTCTGGAGGTCGTCCATACACCAGGTCATTCCGCGGGCTCGTGCTGTATCGTCGAACCTGGACTCGGTCTGTACATTGCAGGGGACAGTATTCAGGGGAGGGGAGAGAGGCGCCCCCTGATCTTCCATGACACAAGAGCATACATCGCCTCGATGAAACGACTCCTTGGAGAACCCATCAAGACCATCGTGAATGGTCATCCATTTCCCCCCTCCAGAAAAGAGGTGCTCAGGGGGGAAGATACGAGACGTCAAGTTGAGGAGAGCATCAAAGCCGTTAAGGATCTGAGGACCGCGGTTTTAAATGCCTTAAGAGAATCCAACGATCTCATGAGCATCAGGGAGCTTCACGAAACCGTGGGGGTGTCCCATCCTTTTACGATTGGGTGTATTCTTGAATCCCTCGAGGCCGAGGGAGATGTCATGCAGGAGATGATGGGAGGTCGAACCCATTGGCAGGCGTGAAAAGGGTCCTCATAACAGGGATTACAGGCCTCATCGGCGGGATCATCCTAGCGGACCTTAGGCGAGACCACGAGGTGACGGGCATCGCTAGGAGGCATATGGATGGGGTCCGCCACTTCCAAGCGGATATCTATGACTATGAAGCTATACTCCCAGCGTTCGAGGGGCAGGATGCCGTGGTCCATTTAGCCGCCAACGGCTCCGTCGCTACCCCTTGGGAGTCCGCTCTCAAAAACAACATCATGGGTACTCGTAACGTATATCAAGCCTGTGTCGACAGCGGCGTTAGGAGGGTCGTCTTCGCGAGCTCCAACCACGTCACGGGTCTCTACGAGAATGACCCCCCGTACAGTCACATCGTGAAAGGGGAGTACGACAAAGTGGACGCCGAGGCAATCCCACTGATCACCCACGAGTCTCTTATCAGGCCTGACAGCCACTATGGGGTTAGCAAGGCGTACGGAGAGGCCCTAGGCAGGTTTCATAGCGAGGAGCACGGGCTATCTGTTTCCTGCCTCAGGATTGGCAGTCTTCGTCCCATTGACAACCCTTTCGGAGCAGTTAGGTTCTACGCCACTTGGCAGAGCCACAGGGATCTCGCCCAGCAGGTTAGGAAGAGCCTTGAGCGGGACATCGGCTTCGGGGTCTTTTATGGGGTCTCCGACAACAAGTGGAGATTCTGGGGAATCGACCGGTGCAAGGATGTTATAGGATACCGGCCCCGGGACAATGCAGAGGAGCATAGAGCCGCTGAGAAATAAGCCAAGTCTGTCTTAGCCTAAATAAAACGGGGTTTTTCAGCCCCAATTCCTGATCACGTCCAAGATGAGCCTCACGGCAGGGCCCTTACTTCCCTTCGGATTATATCCTTCGTTTGATTTCTGGCCGTCGACACCGGCGATGTCCATGTGCACCCACGGAACGTCCATCACGAACTTATTCAGGAACCGGGCGGCGGTGATGGCTCCCCCAGGCCTGCCCCCTGTATTCTTAAAGTCGGCAACAGTGCTCTTAAGTTGCTTGTCGTAAACCTCCCATAGTGGCATTCTCCACACCCTCTCCCCACTGGTTTTAGAAGCCTCCTCTATCCTCTCAGCCACGGTATCATCGTTGGCAAAGTATCCTATGGCATGCTCTCCAAGGGCGATAGAAATTGATCCAGTCAACGTGGCAAAATCGAACATCGCTGCCGGCTCGTAGTTTTTAGCAGCGTAGGTGAGAGCATCATTGAGGATCATCCTGCCCTCGGCGTCGGTGCTGATAACCTCGAAGGTTTGACCGCTATAGGTGGTGACGACGTCTCCGGGATGGAGCGCCTTGCCGCTGGGCATATTATCAGTGGCGGGGACAATGCCTACCACATGGAGGTTAATTCCGAGCCTCGCGATGGCTTCCATTGCTGCGATGACCACGGCGCCCCCGGTCATATCCCCTTTCATCGCCTCCATCCCTCTCCCCGGTTTGAGGCTGATGCCCCCTGAGTCAAATGTAATCCCCTTCCCGATAAGGACCACAGTGTCGCCCTTCTTTTCGGCCCCATACTCCATGATGATAAATTTTGGGGGCTCCTCTGTGCCTTGGGCAACCGCCAGAAAGCTGCCGAGGCCGATTTTTTCTGCCTCCGCCCTGTTGAAGACTGTGACCTTCACTCCTAGGCCCTCTAGACGCCCCGCTTCCTCAGCGAGCCTTGTAGGGGTTATATAGTTCCCAGGTCTCCAAGCGAGGGTCCTGCACAGGTTCACGGCCTCCCCGATTATACTGCCACTTGATGCCTTCTTATCAATCTCCCTGGGATCAGCATCAGGGCTGAATATCGTGAGTGCCTCGATCTCCTTAAACTTGTCCAAGTCTTTGGTCTGGTAGTGGATGTTCTGGTAGCTTCCCATGACAAAGGCCTCCGTGATGGTCTCGGCAACCTCGTATTTATCTAGGACTCCTCGGGAAATATGAGGCAGGCTCACTCCAAGCTTTTCGACCCCCATATCTCTCACTCTCCTAGAGACACTGCCTATAGTTTTTCTCATGCCCTCTATTGTGATCCTTTCCCCCTCCCCTAGCCCGACTAGGAGCACCCTATCAGCGGGGATGGCACCCTGGGTATAGATGAGGGATGTCTCTCCCTTCTTTCCCGTAAAGTCACCGAGGGAGATCACATTCTTAATCATTTTTCCTAAGGGCCCTTGGATGCCCCCTATCAAAGAGTCCTCTCTCGCCTCTTTGGACACGCCGAGGAGGATCAGGGGGACCTTGAACTCAGTCAATTCAGCCTTTTCAACCATAATCTTCATAGTTTAACGCTGATCCATTGGTGATGGTGCTTATTATTGATTGGAGAGATTAACCTGCGCGAGCCCTACGTCCAGTAAATGCTCTAGAGCTATCTTTACAGGCTTCTAGTTCCATGTGTCTCCTTCTTACCCCTCAAAGTCCTTAGAGACGCGCGCGTTTCTATTTTCTTTCCTTGCGTTATTTATCGATACTTTTGCGCGCGGTAGACGATCTCACCATTGAGGATGGTCATGTAGGCTTTGGTCTCCTTCTGTTCCTTCTTCGCCCGCTCAATCACCTCTGGTTCTGTTGTACTCAATATGAAATCCGGGCCGGTTATGTCCGATGCAAGTATAGCGATGTCCGCCACCTTTCCAGGTTCGATGGAGCCCTTGATACGCTCCTCCCGGGTCGCATAGGCTCCCTCAAGGGTGTAGCACTGGATGGCCTCCTCGACTGTGATCTTATTCCTTGCTATCGGGTGGTTGACCGCAGACCAGACGCCGTAAAGGGCGTGGAATGGCATGCCGTCAGAGCCAAAGGATACGTGGACGCCCAGGTTCATGAGGCGGTTGTAGGGGTTGGTTCTCTGGTTCCGTTCCTTGCCGAGGCGGGTCTCGTACATACCATTGGGCCAGCCCCACTCTCCCACGAAGTTAGGTTGCATCGAGGCCACCACCCCCATCTCCACAGTCCGTCTGATGTCATCGTTGATGGGGTACTCGTAGTGCTCGATCCGGTATCTGTGGTCTTTCCTTGTCTCAGCGGTGAGGACCTCCTCGATCCGGTTTAGGGCCTCGGTGATGGCCCTGTCCCCGATGGCGTGGATAGCAATGAACCCTTTCTTTTTATGGGCCTCCGCTACTAGTTTTCTATTTCTCTCTTTGTCTCCCACATAGACCCCGGTGGTAGAGGGGTCGTTCTCATAGGGCTCATAGAGAAGGGCCGTCTGGGCTCCCATGGAGCCATCGATCCCTATCTTCAGCGTGCCGAAGCTGAGCCACTGGTCTCCGCTCACTTCCTGAGGATATCCTGTCATCACGTGAGCTCTTATCCTGAGGTCGTCTTCCTCCCTTGCATCTACATAGGGTGCCGTAGACATGTGGGATCCCGACTCATCTGGGCGACTTGCATCGTGGACCGTGGTAATGCCGAGGCTGTGAGCGAGCATGGAGGCGTCTCTGAGCCCTTGTCTCAACTCGTCATAGGAGGGGAGTGGTATTACTTGGGTGACTAGTCTGCGAGCATCCCTGAGGACCCCTGTAGGCTCTCCTTGGTCATCTTTGTCGATGACCCCGCCCTCCGGGTTAGAGGTGTTCTTGCTGATCCCACAGGCCTCAAGGCCCCGAGAGTTGAGGACAATCATGTGTCCGCAGACCCGAGTCAGGGCTACTGGGTTGTCTGGTGAGACGGCGTCAAGATCGTACCTATTGGGATATCTTCTCTCATTGAGGTTCTGGTCATCCCACCCTCTACCTTGGATCCACTTGTCCTCAGGAAGACCGCGGGATTCGATGTACTTTTCCAGGTTTGCGACTATCTCTTCTACCGACTCAGCTTCGCTGAGCTGGAGGTGGCCAATCTTATATCCTATCCCTAAGAAGTGGACGTGGGAGTCAATGAAGCCGGGAACCACAGTCTTGCCCGAGGCATCTATAACTTGGGCGCCCTCAGGTATGCTCACGTCTGATCCAATGCCAACTGTCTTGATAGTGGACCCCTCAATGACGATGACAGCATCCTCCAGAGCCGGCGCTCCCGTGCCGTCTATAAGATTCCCGCACCTTATCACCTTAGCATTCGACAAATACGTTCACCTTCATTTTTTGGTGCGTTATTTAATAACTCTTGTACAACAAACTTCTCGAAATCAGCGGGAAAGGGGCATATTTTCTCTCTTATCCGATTTGATGGTCCATTACACGAACTTTAGACCTATCTCCTAAAGCCCTCTCCGCTCGGCGCGTACGCTTTAGCTATGAGTTGCATCTCAAATGGCAACCTGGTGGAGGAGCTTAGGACCACCCTAAAGGGAGCTCCCCTCTTATTACAATAGGGCTTGGGTCCTACTTCTTGAGGAGTCTGAAAGTCATGGTTCTGATACCAGTCCTTGAGGAACTCACGTTCTCCGGGGGTTCCCGGAAAATCATCATCGGATTCGTGGATCTACCCCCTCTTGATTTCAAGCTTTATGGGGACAGCCACCTCGATGCTCAGGGCTTAACGAGGGGTCAGCGGAACTGTTGCGCGCGCAAAAGGACCAATCCCTTATAGATAATTTTTAAATCCCAGTCCATTGTGGAGACAGAGAAATTTTATGATAATAGGGATATCAGTCTCTTGACTCCAGGGCTTTGGAGAGATCCGCTTTCTGGAACGCCTCGGAGAACTCGGCGAGGTAATCTACCATCCCTTCCATAATCTTCTTCCCCCTCTCGTAGAGACCATCCACCACTTCCGGTCCCAACTCCGGGGGGCCCTCCTCATCGAGGTCCCAAGCTTGGATGGGGACTGTGATGATCCCTCCCTTGAACTTGAACGTATTGAATGTGACGGGGGTAATCCCCTCCCCGAAGACGTCTCTCATCGTGTACTTATCTCCCCACTCCCCCTTGTACCCAGCGCTCTGGAAATCGGCTATATCCTTTCCGCTGAGGAAAAGAGAGACGGCGAGCTCCTGCATATATGAACCTTTCTCGGGATGGAGCTCTGGGAGCACATCCTTTGCGATACTCCACCACTCGGGGATAGCCACCACGATGCCGAAGTCCCTAGCTGCCCTCCCGGCCCTAATGATTGTCTCCCTATTCCCCCCGTGGCCGTTGAGGACTATGATCCTATTGATCCCATTCCTTTTGAGGCTCCTGAAGATGTCAGTGTAATAACACTCCAATGTTTTCGGGGCAATTGTGATAGAACCTGGGTAGAACTTTTGTTTATCGTTCTCCCCAAAGGGACTCAACGGCAGTGTGATGAGGCCGGTCTTCTCCCCAACCTTTTCCGCGAGCCAGGCCACAGATCTGGAGTCAATGCTTATTGGCGTGGGGCCATGGCCGTGGAACGTGCCCACGGGGACGATTGCTGTATCACTTCTTTTGAAGGCATCCTCTGCCTCCATCCATGACATATCCCCTAATCTGAATTTCACTATAATACCTTCCAGACCCAATTGGCCGATATGCCCTTTATCTATTTTACTCCGCCGGCGCCTCTATGCTAAAAGCTAAGTTTGTGGGACACACCTCGTAGTTCTGAATACTATGGACTCCATCAAGATACTGAGGGCAAGGAGGCTCATCGACGGAACCGGCGGGGAGCCCCTCGATTACCCGGTCGTTGTGGTTAAGAACGGACGTATCCTAGATCTGGGAGAGGAGAGCGCCGTAAAGCTTCCTCGCGGAAACACCGTTGAGGAGTTGAGCTTCATGGATGGGACCATCCTTCCAGGACTTATCGACTCCCATCTTCACATCGCCTTGGGAACCCGAGGCGGCTATATGGCTATGATGGAGGAAAGTAACGGCATCCACCTCATAACGGGGGTCGTTAACGCCGAGAAAGCCCTCGCCGCAGGAGTCACCACCATAAAGGAGGCCGGGGCCCGGGACAATGTAGCCAAGGACCTGAGGGAAGCGTGGAGGAGCGGGCTCATTAAGGCCCCGAGGCTCCTTATCTCTGGGCGTCCCCTCACCGTCCCGGGTGGACACTTCCACTTTTGCAACGACAACCAGGCCCGGGGACTCAACGAGGTGAGGGGCAGAGTGAGACAGTTCGTGGAGGAGGAGGTGGACATCATCAAGATCATGGCCTCTGGCGGAGGCACTGTTGGGACGAACAACAGCGAGGCGTCCTTCACCGAGGGCGAACTGCGCGTCGCCGTAGAAGAGTCCCATCGTCTCGGGAAGACCACCATGGCTCACTGTGAGGCCTATGACTCCATTGGTAACGCTGCTAGGGCAGGGGTTGATGTGCTCGAGCATTGCGGGTTCATCCTACCCGATGGCTCCCGAGGATTCGACGACGATGCCGCCAATCTCATGGCGGAGAGGGGGCTTTATTACAATCCCACGCTCCAGACAGGCTCCCAACGCAGGGACGCCTTACAGGGGAAGATGAATCGGGGAGAAAAAATCACGAAAGATGAGGAGCGCATATTAGAGGGCCTCGAGTATAAAATAAAGAGAAAATCTGAGAACCTCATGCGAATGGTAGGTTTAGGCGTGCAGGTAGTGGCGGGCTCAGATGGGATTGGCCTCGGGAACTCTGCGCAGGTTATAAGGACCATGGAACTTATGGTTGATGCGGGGCTGACTCCGATCCAGGCGATAGCCTCTGCAACGGGAAACGGGGCGAAAGCCATGAAGATGGATCACCTTTTCGGTACTATCCGAGTGGGCCTCGAGGCCGATATCATCGCGGTTCAGGAGGACCCCTCAGCGGACATCACCCGGATCAGATCCCCGCTGATGGTGATGCAAGGCGGCATTGTCGAGTTCTAGAAGAGTCACCTGTCGAGGGGCAGATCTACCCAGCGTCTTTCCCGGTGGGATTTTTCCACCGCGTTTATGATCTCCTGGACCATAGCGCTCTGTGCAAAGTTGCCCTGATTCTCCTCGCCGCAGGAGGTGATCTCCTGGTTGAAATTGTGGACAAGGTTGCAGTAGAACAATGAGGGCCAGGGCTCATCGGGGGTGTGCCCCGGGGGAAAGAGCCGGCCGGGTATCTCTACAGGGATGAACTCCACAGCGTCCGGGGTGGCCTTGTGCAGTGTCTGGCGGACACCAAACTCATCTACCAGGCGGCAGATCAAGGCTCCCTGGGAGCCATAGGCCCGCGCCTCTAGTCCCGGGTAATTCCCCACGGTAACATAGCTTGATTGGATAGAGCACATGGCCCCGTTTTCGTACTCGCCGATGTAGATGTCCCCGTCATCGATATTGGTCCTCACCCTGCTCCCATCGTAGTCTGTGCGGAAGGGGACGAAGTTCTTGAGCAGCCCCACCACGCTGGTGAGATGGCTCCCCATGAACCAGAGGCTCAGGTCGATGATGGGGGCCCCGTAGCCTTCAAGGGACGAGACCTTGATATCCGACTTCTTCGTGGGGGGAATGAGGTCCCTCTTGGTCACGGGCTCCTCTGGGCTGAGGAACTGGGAGTTCTGCTCGAATCCGTTGAAGATGTAGGGTTCCCCTATAAAGCCCCCCTCGATGAGCTCCATCATATACATCATCGCAGGCGCGTACCTAAATGTGAATCCCACTTTCGTCTTCAGATCCTTTGATTCCGCCAGTCTATGAGCCTTCCAGGTGTTTCTATAATCGTGGGCCACTGGCTTCTCACACAGTACATGCTTATCAGCCTCCAGAGCCGTGAAAACAAGCTTCTCGTGGTTGTCCGGGTCGTCGGGACCGCCCCGGGTACAGACGTCTATGACGTCTATGTCGTTTCTCCCAATCATCTCTCGGGCGTCTGTGTAGACATCTGGTATCTCATACTCCTTCGCCCGCTGCTCAGCCAGCCCGCGGTTCATGTCACAGATGGCCACCACCTCACTTAGGGGGGACCGGGTGAATCCGGGCAGGTGTGCTCTGTTGGCCCAGCGTCCAGCCCCAATGACCCCCACTTTCAACTTATCCGCCAATCTCAAGCCTCCTCAGGTGACGCCACAACATATGTCATCGCTCCCTCTTCTATCACGGCGAGCCTCGGCCTAAGGAGCAGAACCGCCGTTTCAGAGAACGGAGCCTCGAAAACCTCTAATGTCTCCATAGTAATAGGGTCCAGTAGCTTCCCCAAAACTGTTCCCCCTTCAACTATGGTTCCGATAGTTCTAGCACCGATTACAGGGAAGAGGACGCCTCCCCGGGAAGGCCTAAGAACCCGGGATGGGCCCACTTTAACGGGATTAGGGAGCCCCGGCTCTTTCGGCATAGAGGTCATAACCCCCGTTACCCCTAAGGCCCTTCTCAACCCCCTTGCGACCCTGGCCGCCCACTTCTCCTCGTTCCCGCACCTGCCCCCCATCTCTATGGCTGTAACTTTGGCGCCTTGGGAGCGAGCCACACCTGTAAGGGTCGAATCTCTCAGGGCTCCGTCGACAATGATAGGGGGCTGGAACGCCTGAGCCAGATCCTCGCCGCCGGGGAACTGAAACGCGAAGGAGTTGACGCACCAGCTCCCCCCTCCATGGAGATCGATGACTGAATCTGCATCCCCTAGGGCATGCCTCGTTATTGCATCAGCAAGCCTCTCAGTGTGGGATCCACGGGGACGCCCAGGGAACGTTCTGTTAAGATCAAGCCCATCCACAGGAGAGCATCTAGCATCGACCTCCATAGCAAGGGGATTCGCTACTGGCACAATCCGGAGGGTCCCCTTCAACTCATCCAGGATGACGCCCCCCAGCATCTTGTGGATCGCCCAAACACCCCAGGGCCCTTCATCACCATGTATGCCCGCTGTGACTAGGACCTCGGGGGAGCCCTTGCCAACTTTTCCAACTGCCAAATTGAACTGCCCACCTGCAGCCCCTACTGATATGGGATAATGTTCCCATGAAACTGCTTCTGATAGTCTCACCAATTCGATCAGCCTTAGATATATTGAATCCCCATTCAAGAGATTTAAAGCAGCGAGTCTCCCCAACTCGAACCGGTTGCGGGCTCCCCGTAACAACTAAACCCTTTCCCCCTTAATTTACTAGACAACGCGAAGACAGATAGCTAGTTGCATCAGTGACCTTCCGGGGGATCACACTCCCTATTTTTGACTTCATGGGGGGGAACCTCACCACACTCACTTTGACCTAAGTCCTTGGCAGGCTCTTCAGAATTATTTATGGTGACCTATGCAGAGCGCGTCTCCTCAGTATCTACTAGGGGAAAATCATCATTAGGACGGCCCACGGGTTCTGACTAGTGCATAGCGCGCGCCTCAACTTTTACGACTACAACTAGATGGATGAGTACGCCCTAAGGTGGTATCGAGACCTCTTCGAGCAATATTGAGAGAAGGGGAAACTCTCCGCCTACAATTGATCCTCTTTCCATAGAATCAGATAGAGCAAAGATTCCCCCTTAACCCCCTGCCGAAACATGTTGCATGATTCTTGGCATTAAGACCCTCCGGGCCCCGTGGGCTAGGTCAACCCGAGGAGACTATTTGATCCTTAAACTCAGAGTAAGTGAATTAGCCTTCCTGCCCTGCCCACATTTAGCTGCTTTATGCCCCGATAGGAGGTGACGTAGCCGTTCTCGACCCGCATTCTATCTCCCACCTTCACCTGCTTGATCTGCTTGTTCCAGAGCACCAACACGATCCTTCCAAAGTTGTCCCCAAACCCTGCATTAGCCACCGACAGTGTCTGCCACCGCCTACGCTTCGATCTCACCTCTCGGGCCACCCCTTTCTCTAGGATCTCCCCCTCCACGTCAACATCTTTCATTCCATCCTTGAGCTCCCCTGTCGGAGTCATCTCGTAGGGTTGCGAAGGGTCTACCGTTTTCTCATACCATCGTCTCGGGGACTCTGGTTCACCTTGATCCCAGCCCACCTGGGAGAATCCAAGCTTCTCGTAGAAGGAGGTGGTCCTGATGTTCCACTCGGGGGTCCCTAGGGTCCAGAGCCGTGCCTGCGGGTACCTCTCTGCCGCGAGCTCCATGGCTCGAGTGCCTATGCCCTGCCGGTGATGGTTAGGGTCCACGAAGATATTCTCAAGCATCTTGTGTCCCGGGTTCTTGGAAGCCACATATATCCCTCCTACAGTTTTGTCGTTGAGAATTATCCTGTAGCAGTCGAAGTATTCCATGACCTTAACCTGATACTCAGGGTCGTCGTATCCTAGAGGCCCTCCTTTGCTAGGGGACCCTATGTTGATATCGGTATCGAATGCCCTCTTCGATATTTCCGCAAGGACCTCAGCGTCACTAACCTCAACATCCACCAGTTGTACCTTGTCTTTCACGCCAACTATTCTCCCCATCAACATGTTGGTGTCTCATCTATAACAGATACGGAACCTCCGTTACTATTTGTCCTTTCAAAGAAGAAAGAATCAACTATGGGACCTTGACATCACTCTTGATATACCTGACGCGCACAAGAATAAAACCATGGAAAATAAATAAACAATAGATGAACCATAATTCCGAGTAATATTGGGGTTAAGAAGAACCGATTAAGACCGCCTGTCAAATCACATCTATCAGAAAGATTAGCCCAGGATAGATACCTTCTTTCAGGAGAAAAAACTGTTCGCAGCTACCTAAGGCTAATTGAGACATCGATTGTTTTCAAACATAAGGTGCCTTGTTTTCTTTTTTCAGAAAACATATACTTTCCATTATGTCTAACCATGGATAGAGAATCACGCAAATCCACTATTGTCCACGTGAAATCCTTATAGTTGACGCCCTTTTATCAAGCAAGATATAAGAATAAATATCTAAACTAAATAAGGACTGATTCCAATGGGTAATGCCTTTCCTCTATATGAAACTGTATTAATTTTGACCACCGGATTTGGGGTTACCTTTCTATCTCTTCCTATCGTGATAACAAAGATGAGAGAGCTGAACATTGTTGGACGTGATGCCCATAAGACTGATCATCCTATTATTCCTGAGATGGGCGGCATTGCGATCCTCGTTGGTCTCGTCGTGAGTTCAATACTTGTATCGATTCTTTTCCCTGAAAAACTATCCCTAGTCCTGAGCTTTCTGTCCACGGTGCTGATAGCTGGGTTGATCGGTGCGTATGACGATCTGAAACCTCTTAATGCAAAGGTGAAACCCATACTAACAGCCTTTGCCGGATTCCCGATCCTCCTTATGGGCACATATACACCAAGTATCGTCTTTCCATTCATTGGGGCGACCCGACTCACTATGGTCTATCCACTACTCCTCCCCATCGTCATGGCAGTTACATCTAACGCAGTGAATATGATGGACCCTTTCAACGGGGTGATGGGAGGTTCAACCTCAATAATCACCCTGACGCTACTGCTCTCAGCGCTTATTTTGGGGAAGACTGATGGCGTGATCCTCAGTATGGCGCTATTGGGGGTCCTCTTAGCCTTCTATTATTACAATAAGTATCCCTCTAAAGTGTTCTCCGGGGACGTGGGGAGTCTTGGCGTAGGTACGGCAATTGGGGCTATCGCAGTCCTTGGGCACCTCGAGGTGGTGGCCATGGTGGCCTTTATGCCCCAGATCATGAACGCCTTCTACGGGTTATCTAGCATCGGCCACCTGTACGAAAGGAGGGAGGTGGCTAGGCCGACGAGACTTATGGAGGATGGACGGATGATGGCCCGGACTGACTCGGGGGCGCCCATTACACTAGCCCGATTCATCTTGGCGCGTGGACCATTGAGGGAGAACCAGGCGTCCCTCGTTTTCATGGTCCTCTCGATCATAGCGGGATGTCTCGCCCTGATAACGGCCTCCCTAATGTTGGTGTCCACATGAGTCGCAGAGTTCTTGACTTTGTTATATTACTCCTCTTCGTGTGGTTCTGTATGATTGGGGGTCTCTGGGTCATCAACAACTGGATCATTCCATTAAAGATCCCGGGCGTAGAGGAGGCTCATATCATCAACATTGTGCAGGTGGTGATCAGCACAGTGCTCGTACTATCATGGTTGCTCCTCTGGAAGAGGCTTGCCACATGGATGTTCTGGCGTGCTATTGGAGACCGTAGACTTATAGACTAAATGGGCACAACGAATGAGACAAGAAACGGGGAGCTCCTGGCGATTCAGGGACTGAAGTGGTCAAGTTGAAAATCATCATCGATATACTCACGCCAAAACAGTGTATGATGTTCCAGGTGCTTCACACCGAGCTTCTGGAGAGGGGACACCAGGTCCTCATGACCACGAGGAGTTATAGAGAAGTCGACGAGATCATCACGAGGCGAGGGATCGAGGCGATCGCTGTCGGGAGGCACGGTGGGAAGAACTTGAGAAGCAAACTCCTCGAGAGCGTAAACAGGATTACGGGTCTTATCTCGATTTACGAGGAGTTTAACCCGGACATAGTCGTGTCCTTCTCATCCCCTGAAGCTGCGAGGGTCTCGTTCGGACTTGGGATTCCGCATCTATGCATCAGCGACTCTCCCCACGCCGAGGCAGTTATGAAGCTCACGATCCCCCTCTCGGATACCTTGATGACCCCGTGGATGATCCCCGAGGAAGCATGGGCAGGCTACGGCATCTCGCCGGAATTCATTGTACGCTACAACGCCCTCGACCCGTGGGCTTGGCTGAAGGACTTCAAGCCAGACCTAGGGATCCTAGACGAACTAGGTATCAACCCGGAGAAACCTGTGATCACAATCAGGTCGGCTGAGATCTTCGCAGCGTATCTTTTGAAAACCAACAGAGAGGAGTCGGCGATCAAGAACCTGATTCACGGGTTAGTTGAACTGGACCAGGAAGTCCAGATTGTGGTAATCCCCCGATACTTAGAGCAGGTCTCAGCCCTTAGGGGATTTTATGGGGGAGAGGTCATAGTTCCGGATAAGGCTGTTGATGGCCCGAGCCTACTTTATTTCTCCGACCTCTTCATCGGAGCAGGGGGGACCATGAGCGCCGAGGCGGCGATTCTCGGTGTCCCTACAATTTCTTGCTATCCTGGGAATCCCACCCTCGTGGAACTCTTTCTCATAAAGCATGGCCTTAACGAGAGGGAGACAAACATCGAATCCCTCATTGAGAGGGCTTCCGAGCTTTTGGTGGATCGAAAGTCCCAGAGGGAGGCTCAAAAAGAGAGGGCAAGGTTTCTTATCAAAGACTTTGAGGACCCTGTGAAGGGCATTTCTGATGAGATCGAGAGATTGGGCAAGATAATCGCCAATTAATCCGTAAAAAATTGGACAAAAGATCTCTCCCTCTAGGTCTTTATGAGGAAGTGGATCATCGGAGCAACTAGTATCAAAGAAATAAATATGGAGTTCTTGAACCATACATGATTGATTTGCCTTCCAGCGTCCTTATTACCAACTTTAGCTACAAGAACGCTCTCGCAGCAGTAAGATCCCTAGGTCGGGCAGGAGTCAACGTCGTCGCAGGGGGCAGGGATCCAAGGAGAAGGGTAGCTGCGGTCTCTAAATACTGCTCTGCATGGAAAACCTACATCCCCCCCAGCGTTTCCATCGAGAGGTTCATTAAAAATATCAAGAGGATCGCCGTCGATGAGAAGATCGACATCGTCATGCCAATAGGTGTTGACACAACGGTCTCTCTCTCCTTCTATAAAGACGCCCTTGCGGACTACGTCCATATACCTGTTCCAGACTACGCGGTGCTGGAGATGGCTCACGACAAGCTGAAGTCCCTCGAGATCGCTAGAAGGATCGGTGTACCCGTTCCGGAGACGGTGACCTCGGACAATGGCGGCATAGATTACTCTGGACCCTTCCCCGTTGTGGTGAAGGCAAGGAGGGGGGCCGCCGGTACAGGGACCCGTTACGCTACGAGCAGGGGGGAGCTTAGACAGGCTCTCCTAGAGTTTCAGGATAAGATCTCAAATGTAATCCTAGACTTCAAGTCGCCAATGATTCAGGAGTATATCCCAGGTGAGATCAGGGATGTCTGTGTCCTGTTCAACCGGGGAGAGCCGAGAGCGGCGATGGCTCAACGGAGGATCGTCACCTTCCCTCCAGGGGGGGGAGTAGGGATTGTTAACGAGACCATCTGTGATCCAGAGCTCATAGAAAATGCCCTGTGCCTTCTTGAGGAGATAAGGTGGCACGGGGTGGCCCAGGTGGAGTTCAAGGTGGATTATGAGGGCATCCCACGCCTTATGGAAGTCAACTCCAAGTTCTGGGGGACCCTGGAGCTTTCCATTGCGTCCGGGGTCGATTTCCCGCGCCTTCTTTACGAGATCGCTGAGCACGGCGACGTGGAGTCGTGTTTTCGTTACAAGAAGGGTCTCCAGATGTGGTGGACATCTGCGCACTTTCCCCAGCTGCTTTTCGCATTCATCAGAGAAAGAGGGAAGATCGCGGCGGCTCTTAGAGATTCCAATAAGCGGAGATTGACGGATCTCCACCTTGACGATGTGAAACCCCACTTATTGCAGTTCATGGAGTGCATCGGTAGGCTGACGAGGTACAAAAAGATGCTAGAGCATCCACTCTCTCGCTGAGGTCGTGCTCATTTGGCCTTTTATTATCAAGTCACCTTTTTATCGCCAGGTGACTGAGCGTGTAGTGTGACCCTTGAGGAACCCATCCCGGTATTTCTGAGTCATGACGTCGACTGGGGGAAGGCCGGCGCCCCCAGACAGCATGTCATCGCGAGGCGGAGTCGTTTTAATGAAGCTGTTATGGATAAACTAGACGAAAAGAATCCTTATCAGAATATTCGGGAGATCATGGAGATTGAGGAAAAACATGGACTCCGGTCCACCTTCTTTTTTAGGACCAGAATGGATACGCAGCATCCTCCTCCCTCATATGATCTCCAAGAGTATCGCGCAGAGATCAGGTCCATGGTGTCGGGAGGCTGGGAGGTGGGGCTCCACTCGGATCACCTCTCTATCCAGCAATCCCAGAGCCTCACGGATGAGAAGAATCTCCTCGAAGACATCTCAGGGACGACAATACTAGGAAACAGGACCCACTATACGGTCGGTGTAGAACGCCACGACTCCCTGTTTAGTAATCTGAGACGTGCAGGGATCAAATATGATTCCTCGATTAAGTACTGCAGGGATCAAGTGACCGAGAGGGACTGTATGAGCTTCGGGATAGATGGTTTAAGAGTTTTCCCTATAACTATAATGGATGCCCTCATCTTCACGGACCTGGTGGATGAAGGGGACGTCCTGAGAAGACTTCAACAAGTGGTCGATCTCTGCAAAGGTCTGCCCAGAGGGAGGGTTCTCACCATTCTTTGGCACAACTGCTCCCTCAAGATGAGGTTCGGGAGGAAATATCCTAAAGTCGTCGAATATCTCGCCTCGACCGATGACGTAACTGTGAAAACGGGGGAGGGATTGCTGGGTATTTTTAACGGGAATCCGGTCTAGATCCGCTCAATAGGGTTTATCACTCGTTCTACAAACTATGAATACGATTTTAAGGGCACGCCTTGAATCTAGGTTGGTTAACATCTCAGGTCAGGTCAATGTGCTTTGGATAAACTAAACGTCGCCGTTATCGGCTGCGGGTTCTGGGGGAGGAACCACGCCCGAGTCTACAATGATCTCGAGACTGCTGAGCTTGTTGCAGTTTCGGATCTTAATGAGGATGCGGCGTGCAGTCTCGGGGAGAGATACGGGGCCGACCATTACTCGAACGTTGGAGCGCTCCTTAGAAGACGTGATGTTGACATGATTTCCATCTGCACCCCGACGGTAACCCACGCGAACATTGCATTGGCAGCGATAGAGGCGGGGAAGCACGTCTTGGTGGAGAAGCCCATGACCAGCACTGTGGCCGAGGCGGAGGGTTTGATTGCTGCCTCTGAGAAGGCGAAAGTGAAGCTCACCGTGGGGTTCGTGGAGCGCTTCAACCCGGGGGTGATTGAGGCCCTCAAACTGGTCAGAGAAGGAAAGATTGGGGACGTTATCCTGGCCCGAGCGCACAGGGTGAGCAGATACCCTCTAAGGATCAGCGACGTGGGGGTCGTGAAAGATCTGGCCATCCACGACGCTGATCTAGTAAGGCAGCTTTTCGGAGAGGACCCCGAGATTGTCTATGCCACCGCCGGCAACCTCGTGCACATGTTTGAGGACTATGCGAACATCGTGTTGAGATTCTCTGGTAACAGGAGCGCTTTTATCGAGACCAACTGGCTTACTCCCCACAAGATCCGTCGTCTTATCCTCACAGGATCCGAAGGTCTCATCACCGTTGAGTTCATCACTCAGGAGGTTACCGTGGAGGACGACGAGGGGCGTTACCAGCCCTTCTTGAAGCCTCAAGAGCCACTTACTCTGGAACTGGAGAACTTTGTGGAAGCGATCCTCGAGGACAAGCCGCCGGCGGTCACAGGGGAGGATGGTCTCATGGCCCTCAGGATCTGCGAGGCAGCCCTTGAGTCTTCACGGATCGGGAAGCCTGTCACGCTCTAGAAAGAGAACCTACTCCTACATGGAAATTCTGTTAGTCCCTTGTTATGAAGGATATCTACTGTTAGGTATAGCTCGATAGTTGTTGTTTTACCAATCCTCTAAAGTATCCCTCGTACGCGAGGAATACTCGATTTTGCTCTCGCTTTCTTTTTACTATCTTTTCTGATAGAGGTGAGTCGTCGATAAAATGGGTGGCTCTCGTTGTCTCGCAGATTTAGAGGCAAGGACAATTGCCCTATCGCTTGATCCTCAACTCGCCATGGTTCCTCGTGAACAATCCATGCGACAAACGCGTTCTCACTCACCGCTGGGATAGTATATCCTCCCCATCATGGAACGTCATCCGTCTTCCTTTTCCCACCCTGCGAAGTTCAATCCCTAACTTATTTGATAATAGACACCCTAGTGTGAGCTTTAGAGTAGAGCTTTCTGCATTACCTTGGCAATGATCTTTAATTTTCAATCGGAGGTTTTGTTTACTGGGGTTTCCAATTCTCTGAGGTTTGTTGGGAGAAATCCCCACATACAATAGATGAAGATCGTCACGTTTTATACATTTATCAAGTGGATGTTTGGCGGAATTTCCTTGAAGACCCATGCGTACACCCCCGGAGATCGTGGAATAGGGCATTCTCTTTGGAGCGCTTGAACTTGCGAAAATATATTGGTTGGGTTAATTAGCTCATTGACGAGTTTCTTCATTTTCTTCCTCCGTTTATCTCTTCACATGTGAACGGGTTTCAACACTAGATGCTTTTTTCACTTTAATCAATACTTTCTCAATTAGCAATCCTGTTAGACTTGAATAAACTGAGATTTTCACGTTGATGAATATATTGGATAAGCGAGCTCGAGAGGAGTTACATGGTCCTTTTGAGGACCCGCCCCGGAGTTGCTCCTGTATGCTTACCTTTTTCAACGACTTGCTTGCCGTTCACGAATACATGGTCGATGCCCTCGGGATATCTTCTGGTCTCGACTTCGTTGCTACGGACCTTTAGTTTTGAGAGATCCATTAAAACTATGTCTGCGTATCCGCCCTCCTTGAGGATCCCTCGGCCCTCGATGTTATGGACCTTCGCAGGTAGCGTCGAGGTCTTCTGAACGGCTTCCTCTAGGCTAAAGATGCTACCATCCCTAACGTATTTGATATAGAACATCGGATAGGCGCTGAAGGTGTTGATGCCCGGGATGCTATAAGGTGGATTCTTAGACTGCCACTCGGCATTAAAGACGCTCGTGTCTAGACCCACCATGCCCTTGGGGTGCGTCCAGTAGTGGAGGTAGGGGGCTCCAGGACTCATCGAGTCCGTGGCTCCCCGAGTGAAAGGGTCCTCGGCGATGATGTCAAAATAGGTGTCCCAGGGCTCAGTGTTCCGCTCCTCCGCGATCTCTGCTACTGTTTTTCCGTTAATACCAGGCACCTTGCTTTTTAGGACTATGATGTTCTCTGCCCATCTGGGGGCGGTGTTTGGGTTATAGGCGACCCTGATGAACCACTTCCCGGAACGGATTGCGTCCTTTACCTCCTCCCGGAAATCCTTCACCTTGAGCCATTTCCCGAACCCTTCGAGACCACCGAGTTCCCTGAGCCAGGGAGCGTAAAGGGAGGCGAGGTAGGGCATCGTAGCGAATCCGCTCCTCGTCAACTGGGGAATCGCGTCCCATGTGATATCAAGTTCATCCTTTGAGTCGGCAGTGATCATGTCAAGGGTGGTCTTCACGTTTGCCTTCTCGAGTTCGTCAGGTGGTGGGGGATAGATCTGCCATCCAGTTGAAATGTGAGCGTAGTGAAGACGAACCCCAGTCTTCTTGTAGACGTCAACGCACTCCATAAGAGCGGTGATCTTCTCGTTGGGGATATGCCCAGCTGAGATGCCCCTCCTCCGGCCCGTTCGCCTCCAGTGAGGACAGTAGACTCCACCGTACTCCTTGAGCACAGTGACCCCATCGATGATCTCTTTATGAGATGCGAAGACGTCGGGATCGTAATCGAGACCAGTGCTCATACCCAGACATCCCTGCTTCATCGCCTCGTGGATGAGCCCCCTCATCTTAGTTTTTTCCTCCTCCGTGCTGTGGCGCTTGTAGTCCAGACCCATTACCTTAGTTCTAATGGTGCCGTGGCCCACAAGGGGTGCGTAGTTCATTGAGACACCAACCTCTTCAACTTTCCTGAAGTAACCCGCCATATCCTCCCAATCAAGGGTCCAGCCGTAGATTTTCTTCATCCACTCGTTGGCCTTCTCCAGCGGGAAGAAAGGCTGCCTCGGATAGAACTTATATGGGTCTAGGTCGGGGAGATGATCCAGAAGCCCCCGGGGCAACCTGATGTGCTCCCCGATGGGTGCGGGTGACCCTCCACACTGGCCACCAACGAAGGTTGTAACCCCCTGCATAACGTAACTTTCAGCCTTAGGGAACCAGAGCAGGGTCCAGTCACCATGGCTATGAGAATCGATGAAGCCAGGCGTCGCGGTGAGACCTTTTGCATTTAATGTCCTTTTTGCGTTGTCCTCTACTTTACCCAAGGCGACCACCTTGTCCCCTTGGACTCCGATGGCTCCTTTGTAGGCCTTATTGCCCATTCCATCCACTATATTTGCGTTTTTGATTAGAACATCGAGTTCAGTCATCTAACCGCCAATATGAAATTCCCCTTAAGACAATTTAACAATGCATGCGCGAAGCTTGCATTTTTACTAACATTGGGGGAAAAACGTAGGGTCATCTTCAACAAATTCTGAATTATCTATTCAGTTATGATCTTCTCAAGCCCCCTTTCTATTTTTTTCAGAGGGCACTAGATCTTTCTTTCTGACACATAAGGCTCCTGGATGATGAAATACGTTTGCGCATCAATATTGGTTTTTCTTCAATCTGGAAGTTTTGAAAATTTTCCGGTAGCTTGATTTTATTTCTCCTTTTATTGGCTATTGTTAGGAACAAATCCTAGTCAGCGAAAAGAAGCTTTTAACCCCACTAGTCCTATGCTTTTTGGACCACTAGCATGAAGGAAAAGGGGAGGAACATCATTGCCCTATTGGAGGAAGTATATCCTGAAACTTCAGGGACAACCCTCAACTGGCAGACACCTCTCGACCTCCTCGTGGCAACCATCCTCTCCGCCCAGAGCACTGACAAGCAGATCAACAAGATTACCGTCTCCCTCTTCGAGAAGTATAGGACCGCAGCTGACTACGCTTACGCGCCCCGAGAGCAACTCGAGAACGATATCAGGTCATCCGGATTCTTCAGGAGGAAAGCAGACGCCATACAGGAATCCTGTAGAGTCATTATAGAGGAGCATGGAGGTGAGGTTCCATCAACAATGGATGAGCTCACGAATCTGAAAGGCGCGGCAAGGAAAACTGCGAACATCGTACTAGGGAGCGCATTCGGCATCATAGAGGGAATTGCAGTAGACACCCATGTCTGGCGCCTCAGCCATAGGCTCAGGCTCAGCGACAAGAAGAACCGAAACAAGATCGAGAAGGATCTTATGGAGGTCTTCGACCGGGAGAAATGGCTCGCAGTGAATTACCTGCTAATTGAGCACGGCAGAAGGGTCTGCAATGCCAAGAAGCCAGATTGCGCAACATGCATCCTCTGTGAACTTTGCCCTTCGGCATTCACCTTCCGCCATAACACCGTGGAATAGTGTCCCTTTGAGTATAATCTCTTGTTCTCCTCGGTCTTTGAAACAGGCCGTACTTTCTATATGGTCATCTGTCTCGCATTATAGCCCCCTTTCTCACGCACTGGATTAACGGGTATCTCTTGAGCTAGAGTGTTCAGGGGATGGGTGTTCCGATAGACATGACTGGCTCATCTCAGCGCGCAGTTCCTGATCCCGTTTCCCTCTTCAAAGATGACCTTCCCGATGACGAGGGATCCAAGGGTCAAGAAGACAGAAGGATGGTTCCTTGGTTTCTTACCCCCTAAACAAAAATCAACATCTCTGATAACCCGGATAAAAGATTTGAATACCTCGAAAAATGTTTACTAAGCTAGCGGCTCATCTCGAGCATTCGTTGGATTGGTATTCGGGCTTTATCTGCGATCTCCTCGGGAACGTGGATGACAGGGGCCTCGTTCAACATAGAGGAGAATATGTTCTCTAGGGTGATCCTCTTCATGGAGGCGCACTCAGAATATTTCTTTGCAGGGAGAAAGGTTTTACCTGGGATCTCCCTCGTAAGGCGATCTACCATCCCGACCTCTGTACCGATTATAAATATCTTGGCCGAGGACTTTTGGCAGCGCCGATAAATTCCCCCTGTGGACAGGACGAAATCAGCCTTCTTTTGGAACTCCGGCTCGCACTCTGGGTGAGCCAAAAGCTCGGCGTCGGGATATTTCTTCTTAAGCTCCATGGCCTCGGAGCCATCTCCCAGGAAGCGGTGGACGCGGCAATGCCCGTAATCCGGTACAGGGATAAGCGTCTTTCCTGGAACTTTCTGGGAGACGTACCAGGCCAGATTTACGTCTGGCCCGAAAAGGACGGTATCCCCTTCTAATTGGGCCACGATCTCAGAGGCGTTTGCTGATGTGCATGTGACGTCGGCCTCGGCCTTCGCCTCAGCAAGGGTATTCACATAGAGCACCACGGGTGCCCCTGGGTATTTTTTCTTCATATTTTTAAGGATTTTAAGTGGGAGCATTGCGGCCATAGGACAAATCGCCTTGGTGCTAGGGATCACGACCTTCTTCTGCGGGTTGAGGATTGATGCAGTCTCTGCCATAAAGTCTACACCGGCGAAGACGATGAGGTCCCGGTCTTTTACGCCCTGGGCCTTCCGGCAGAGCTCTAGGCTGTCCCCCACGAAATCGGCAACCTCCTGTATTTCGATTGTCTGATAGTTGTGGGCGAGGAGGAGTGCGTTTTTCTCCTCTTTTAGCGCCACTATTTTGCTCTGGATCGTGTTGAGTTCCATTCTAAACCATCTCTATCTCTAATTTGACGTTTAGGCTCCTCACGGAGTGGGTGAGACTTCCCATTGAGATGATATCCACTCCTGAGCCGGCGTAGTTGGCTAAGCTCTCGCGGGTGATCTCTCCGGACGCCTCGAACAGCCTACCTTTGTGAAGTCCCTTCTTCTTCAGTACACCGAAGCATATACGGATTTCCCTCGGGCTCATGTTGTCGAACATGACTATGTCGGCCCCCGCTTCTGCCGCTTCCTCAGCTTCACCGGGGCTTCTTACCTCTACCTCGATCTTCTTTGTAAAGCTCACCCCCTTCCTGGCTCTCCTAACGGCATCAGTGATAGAAGGGACTAACTTCAAGTGGTTATCTTTGATGAGAACACAGTCATCGAGTCGCAACCGATGGGTATCTCCTCCCCCTAGTAAAACGGCTTTTTTGTCGAGTTCCCTCAGCCCTGGAAGGGTTTTCCGCGTGGCAGCAACCCTTACCGAGGGGTTCACCTCATTTGCGATTTTCTGGGCCTCCGCTACTGCGGTCGCTATCCCAGCCATTCGACCCATGATGTTGAGGGCGGTTCTCTCCCCCGACAATATAGCTCTAGCCGAACCCTCTACCTCCAAAAGGATTTTCTCCGGGTTAACGCTCTCTCCATCATAGGCGTGTGTAATGACGTCGCATCCGAGGAGCTCGAAAATCATTGCCGCCTCCTCGAGTCCTGCAGCAATACCAGCCTCCCTGATAAATAGCCGTGCCTTGGCCATCTGATCCGCTCCGATGAGGGAGGATGAGGTTATGTCTCCATGCCCAATATCCTCCATCAGGAAGTCCCTAATCTTTACTAGGTTAAGTCGAGCTTTTTTTTTCAATGTCTCGCCTCCTCGAATCTATCTAAGTTCGTAATTGGACATTTATCCTCGCTTTTATATCTTTAGGGGCGGGGAAACAGCTTATTCACCCACACACCTTCCCCCTCTTTCTTACTTTCTCTCTAAAAACACAATAACACAAAAACACGCGCATATATAAAAGAACAATACCTCCATAATCAAATCGGAACTAAATAACCCCAAATCAACCAAATTCTAATATCCAACACATGCACAGAGAACATGAGTCCCGGAAACAGGGCGAATTGTCTAGGTCTTTCCTTATAAATAGAGACAAATCTGAGCATGAAAGGATATTTTACTACTCTGACTCAGATGTAGAACAATAGACTTCGTTTGCATGATTTGAGCTCCCTCTAATCGCACAAATTCCAGCTTCACACTTATAATCTGTAGATGCCCCCTGTTACCCTTCTTAACCAAATTGAATACTTGGTTTTGTAAACTCCTTTTTAATCAAACGCGTAAACAAAGAGGTAAAGGTCCCTAGTCTTTCTTAGACTTGGGCACCGTGTGAGTGAATTTGCCATCCCTGTAAAAGGCATTAAAAATTTTACCGCAAATTGGACACTTATGCTGCTTCCCATCGAAAACCCCGAATTTAAATTCTTTACCAGTCGCTTGAGCAACTCCACTACATACTGGACAATTCAATACTGTTACCTGATACAAACTCACTGGGAGATTATATAACTTTTATCACCGGAAAAACGCTCAGAAATATTTAGCGTTCAAGGGCGTATCCTTGCCTTTTCATCCACGGCATCGCGATGACGAACGTTGTCGTCGTCATCTAAGTTGAGGCGCTGGAAAGAAAGTACCCCTTTTCCGACGCTTAATTTCGCGTCTCAGCTATAGAGCTGGGACTCGTCAATCCGGGTGTAAGCGATCAATTCCTCCTCGTCAAAGTAGATCGAGTACTCAATCTTGGCATTATTCACCGAGTCCGCCGCGTGAACTATGTTTCTCCCGATGTCTAGACCATAATCCCCACGGATAGATCCAGGATTGGCGTTGTGGGGATCAGTGGCTCCGACAAGCCTCCGGGTATGACTCACTGCATTCCGACCCTCCACTACCATCGCAACAGAGGGGCCGCTTGTGATGTATTTTATGAGCCCTTTGTAGAAAGGTTTGTCTTTATGGATTGCGTAGTGTTTCTCAGCCTGGTCCTTGGTCACCTGAAGGATCTTTATGGCGACAATTTTGAGTCCGACCCTCTCTATCCTGGTAATGATATCCCCAACGTGCGCTCTATGGACGCCGTCAGGCTTCACCATAACAAATTCCCGTTCGCCATTCTGCCCAGACTGGGTTCCATTATCCATTTTTTTCCCTATCTCCATCATATGCTGTGTCCTTCTACCTTCCTCTTTTGTGACTCTGTGCACTAGCCGTGGACGGAACGCGGGGCCAAACTAGTCCCCTCCCTTGAATGGATCAGAAAACTACTTAATCTTGATGGTGGGACAAACGGCTTGGACACCGGTCACCTAGTCATGAGGCTCTGGAAATAATCCACTATTCTAGCGTGGACAGGGATACCGGTGGCATCGATAAGGGCGGTATATCCTGGGAAGCAGTTCGCCTCCAAAAGGTATGGGCCAGTTTCTGTGGGAAGGATGTCGATGCCTGTGATCCTGAGGTCCACAGCCTCTGCGATATTTATTGAGATCTCATCATAGGTGGGATCATCAAAGGCCTCAGCCAAACCCCCTGTGCTCACATTGTATCTAAAGTCCTGGGGATTCGACCGCTTCTCTCGACCCACAACCTCGTCGTTCACCACCATGCACCGCACATCGTAGCCCAGATTCGGAATGAACTCCTGGAGATAGAAGACGCCCTGACCAAAAGATCTGTTGTACCACATGAGGTACTGAAGGAGATCGCTACGACTCCGGATCCTATCGAGCCTGACCACCCCAATTCCCCGGCCCCGACAGATGGGTTTAAGGACAACAGATTTACCCGCGTCGAGGAGTCCTGACGCGAATTCTTGGGCATTACCTATGTTCTCAGTCACAATGGTCGGGGGATGGGGGAGACCAAGGTCGCTTAACTGGAGGGTGAAGTGCCCCTTGGAGTAGATGAGCATGCTATCCACGGGGTTCACGATATTGCCTACCTGACTCTCAAACTCCCGAAGGATTAGTAGCCGGTGGATGAGCTCGAAGGTGGAGCCCCGATTGAACATGTTGCTGGGAACATAGACCATATCCGCATCAAGTTTTTGGAGCTCCGGCAGGGCAATGTCCCAAGGCGCTAAGAATCGGTGCCGGATGTTTCTACTTTTAAGCTCCTCAATGACCAGTTGGGTCTCCGTAACCATTGGGTTGTCGGTGAAGATTATTATTTCCAAGAGGTTTCCCAGCCAGACTCCGTTCCTTGCCTTAAAGAATTAGCTCCTAGAAGGACCATCGCACGCGGGGGAGACATTTTCAACTCGTAATCCGTAAACTAAAAAGAGGGGGTAAACCAGACCGGGAGGCCCTTCATATTTAACTCCCTTTTCACCTCTTTTACGTCCTGTTCAGATGTTTTTATAACATATATGGGCGATTATGTTCCGGTGTAATTCTAGTGGAAAACCCATACCTCAAGGTGGACAAGAAGATTGTCTCTGAGGTCTATACTTCCTCGGAGCCCATGGACAACCTCAAGGTTCTTTGTGATGTCTACGATAGCCGCTTCCCAGGTACTAAGGGGGATTTCGGTTCGGTCAAGTGGATGGTCAAGAAACTAAAGAGAAATGGTCTCAAGAACGCCCACTATGAGACCTACACAATCCCAGGGTGGAAGAGGGGACCCGCCCAGCTCCGGGTAACAGGTCCTATCAAGAAGAGGTTCGAGGTCATCAGCCTCCCCCACAGCCTCGGAGGAGAGATCGAGGGGAAGCTAGTCTACCTCGGGGACGGGGCCATAGCTGATTACGAAAGCAGGAAGGATGAGATCGACGGGAACATTGTGCTGGTGACAAGTAGGAACCCCATGGGGATACAACGATTCCTCCACAGGTCTGAAAAGTATATGAGGAGCGTCCTTGCGGGGGCCAAGGGCTGGATCTTTATGAACCACTACCAAGCCTACGGGCCCCCTACGGGGGGAGTTAGTCCCGTCATCCCTGCGGTTGGGATCAGCTATGAGGACGGTAGTTATCTCGTGAGGCTCACCGAGAGAAGTGATGAGGTCATCGTGAAACTCCGGACCACGGACACAAATTATGATGTTGATACCTTTAACGTGATCTGCGACGTGGAGCCAAAAGACCCGGTGGATGACGAGTACGTTGTGGTTGGGAGCCACTACGATGGCCACGATATCAGCCAAGGCGCCATGGATCCTGCCTCAGGGACCGTCACCGTGATGGAGATCGCTAGGGTCCTAAATAAAGTCAAGAAAAATCTGAATCGTCGTGTCCGGTGTATCTGCTTCGGTGCTGAGGAGATCGGTCTGTACGGCTCCTATAACTACGTTGCAAGGCACAGAAACGAGATGGACAAAGCTCGATTCATGCTCAACCTCGACTCAGGGGGGAGCCCCGGGAAGAAAGGGGTGATATTCCACAACTTCCCCGAGCTCGAAACCCTCCTCAGGCAATGGGCCGCCGAGATGAACGTTGAGATGCCCACGGATCAGAAAATAAGCCCCTACAGCGACCACTGGCCGTTCTTCCTAAGTAGCGTACCTTGCGGGAGTGGGGGAGACCCTGAGGCTAGGAGGACCCGAACAGGGAGGGGCTATGGCCACACGAAATATGACACCGTCGACAAAGTAGACCAGCAATTTCTCCGGCTCGCAGCTGCGAACTATTCACGGTTCGTTTTCAGGATTGCTAATGTCCAAGAGTGGCCAGCGAGGAGGAAGAATCCTGAGGAGATCCAGGAGTTTATAAAGAAACAAGGCTTCGACAAGACCGTAACGCTCGCGGAGAAGACCAAGAAATACATTAAAACCTGGAAAGAGATTCTCCCTGAGACCCAGGCTTGGCTCAACAGGAAATCTGACTGGTAGCACCCAACTTTTTTTTTATCCTTTTCTTGACTTCAGAGCCATCTCAGCAACCTCGAGGAGGTCTTCAGCCATTACCGTGCATCCAGCGTCCAGGAGACGCTGCCCCCACTCATCATCCCTTCTGTAGCCTATAAAATCCACCTCGGCAGCTCGGGCTGTCTCAAAGTCGGTGGTTGTATCTCCTACAAAGAGCACATTCTTAGGGTTAACGTTAAGGAGGGATATGGTTTCAAACAGATGGCGAGGGTCGGGTTTTGGATAGGACACGTCGTCTCTGGCCAGAATCCCCTGCAGATATTTGCGCATCCCCATCTTGGCGAGACATCTCTCGGCGTATACCCGATGGCTCCTGGTTGCTATTCCCATTAGGATACCGTTTTGACGGAGAATTTTGAGGGTTTGGAGAGCATTGGGCTTTGGCTCTACACGATCCACAGCTTCCAGCTCGGTCGCATTCATGGCCTCGGTCATCAGGTCGAGGACTGTTTGGACCCGCTTGTCTCTCACGCCGAGTTCAAATAGTGAGGCTCTACCGCCGCGGATGATACGATAGACTCCACCTTTGTCGCAAATGGCGCTCTGATTTATGCCCTCTCTTATCAGGATCACCCGCACGCACTCAATCATCTTCTGATAATCTATCTTGGAGTCCTGGAGGGTGCCGTCAAGGTCAAAAATCACGGCCTTGTATTGACCCATTATAAGAGATACAACTCTGTTGTTTATAATCGCTTTTCAGAGGACCGCTTTTTTTTCCTTTAGTCTGCTACACTGCTCCCCCAAAGGCCGCGTCCGCGGAGCTCGACATGATTGATAGGGAACATTATAATGAAGTTTCACATCTCCGTAACACTCTGAACCCTCAAGGACTATTTATTACCCCGCGTTCAGAATTGCAAAGACGGAGGCACTTGAAAGGATTCCCAAATTTCAGGAATACTTACCCCAAATGGATCCCTGCAAATCTGGTAAATGAGATTAACCAGTCAATAAATAGTACATTGAACATACTCTGGAAGATTCGTCAATGTCGGGTTTGAAGCAAGCAGCCTGGGACTGGATCGATCAGAACCGGGAGAGGCTTATCGAGGTCAGCGACGAGATCTGGGAGTACGCCGAGCTAGGATTCGTAGAGGTAAAGTCTGCAAAGCTCCTCGTCGACGAGTTAGAGCGCCAAGGTTTCAAGGTGGCGATGGAGGTGGCCGGGATACCCACTGCTTTTGTGGCGACTTGGGGCAGCGGGAGGCCGGTTATAGGAATCATGGGGGAGTATGACTCCATCCCCGGTGTTTCCAATAAGGCCGTCCCGGTTAAGGACCCTCTCATTGAAGGTGGACCGGGCCACGGCTGTAGTCACAACATCCACGGGGTCTCTGGGCTCGGAGGGGCTCTTGCGGTCAAGGTAGCAATGGATAAGGTGAAGGTCCCCGGGACAATCAAGTTTTTCGGCTGTCCCGCTGAGGAGATGCTCAGCGGCAAGGTTTGGATGGTGAGGGACGGCGTTTTCAACGGGGTCGATGCCTGCCTTAGCCACCATCCTAATAGTTTGAACACCGCCAGCCTTCAGAGCAGCAACGCGAATAACTCGGTAAAGTTCCATTTTTACGGGAAGACAGCCCACGCAGCGGGGAGTCCTGAGCAGGGACGCAGTGCCTTAGATGCAGTAGAATTGATGAACATCGGGGTGAACTATATGAGGGAGCACGTTATTGAGAAGGCCCGTCTCCACTATATCATCGAGGAGGGCGGATATCAGCCCAACGTGGTCCCAGACTACGCCAGGGTCTGGTATCTGATCAGGGCCCCAGAGAGGGACCAGGTGGACCACATATATAATTGGGTTCTTAGAATAGCCGAGGGAGCTGCCCTCATGACTGGAACCACCCATAAGGTGGAATTCAAAAAGGCCATTTACAACAAGATGCCCAACAAAACCCTGAGCAAGCTTGTGATTGCTAACATGCGTGAGATTGGGGCCCCTACATACAGTGATGAAGAACTTGCTTTTGCAGCTAAGATAGCGGAAGTGGTTCCCATGCAGGCGAAGATGGACAGCCTCAGGAAGAGGAAGATCCCTGAATGGAAGAGGTATGTAGACGTGAATCTTGTAACAGACATCCTCAACCCTTGGAACGAGGGGAATGTTTCAGCAGGTAGTACAGACGTCGCCGATGTATCATGGAACACCCCCACCATGGAGTTCAGTACCACAACGGTCGTTCTCGGCACCCCGGGCCACTCGTGGACAACTGTCGCCACCTCCGGGATGAGTATAGGACATAAGAGTCTACTCTTCGCAGCAAAGACTATGGCGGGAGCGGCTCTGGAACTAATGACCGACAGGGACCTCTTGAAGAAGGCACAAGATGAGTTGAAGGAGAGGCTCGCGGGGAGAAAATATACGTCACCCCTGCCTCCGAATGCCAAGCCTCCCTTGGATCAGTGGATCTGACGCGAGTTTGGGATCTTGAGTTCCCTGAATAAGGGAAAAAGGGGATTAAAGTTCGTAGGTGTCGCCAGGACTCAGGATTACGACCTGGACGTCTGAGGCCTTCTGAACGTGCTTTTTGAATTTCTTGGGATCAGTGTCCCAGATGTGCATAGGAATCACCTTCTTAGGGCGGATGGCGACGGCAGCCTCAGCAGCATCTTTGTTGTCCATGGTATAGGTCCCCCCGCTGGGGATGAGCAGTAGATCGATCTCCTCGAAACCCCTCATCTCTGGTATGAAGTCCGAGTCCCCCACATGGTAAACGGTCTTCCCGTTAGCCCTAATTATATAGCCCACGCCAAGTCCCTTGGGGTGGAAAGGTATCCCCGGAGATCGGAATCGTTTAACGTTGTACGCATGAACGGCCTTGATCTCCACGTCACAATAGATGACCTTCTCCCTGGGCTTCAGGCTCTTCACGGAGCTCCCGATCTTCTCAGCGCAGTCCGAGGGGGCCACCACTACTGTTTCCTTACCCTTCACCATGTTGACCTTAGAGGGCTCACAGTGGTCTATATGAGAGTGGGTCGCGAGGATCAGATCGGCTTCCTCTTCGTATTTCCCCTGGTAGGGATCTATATAGATCGTCTTATCACCCGTATTTATCTTCCAGCTTGCATGGCCCAGCCACTTCAACATCATAGACTATATCGAAGGACCTTAGTCCTGCCATGCTTATCTGTTTTCTCAAAATGAACTCCAAAAGGGAATAAAGTCGAGCCAATTTTTTCAGACCTTTCTTATATTATCTTTTTCAATGAGGCGAGAACCTCTCTTCCTCTAGACTCGCATGCTCGAGTAACTTTGAGATCCCCCTTATGATCCTTCCAAGACTGGTTACAGAATTGCGTGCGCGATAGTGGGGAAAAATATGGCGGCGGGAAACTTTGGATTATGTGTATGTGGACGCTGATCACGGAAATTCCTTTAGAATAGTGAGGTCAGTGGGATACAGGGGCTTGGTGGATCTGGAGAAATACGTGGATCTTGTGAGGGCGACAGGGCAGGGTGGTCTCATGTCCTTTGAGGGTCTCGTATTCTGGGGAGGAGGAGGCCTCCAAAGCAGAAAGTTGATCGAGTGGATACCCGGGCAGGAAGGGGGGCCTGGGACTGGGTGAGTCAGACCTCCACGCGTTCCTCAAAAAGGTTGGGCTAGCCTTCCTCCTCAACCAGGATTGCTTCCTCGTGGACACTGAGGTTCCCCTCAGCAGGTTCGGGCAAAGCCGTATCCACGAGTTAGACAAGCACCATATCATCGATGTCTGCGGTGTCGGGGAACGATTCGTAAGGCCCCAAGGCATCCCAGATGAGGGGGTGGACCCCCGGCGCCTAGAGGTCAGACAGAACGTATTACGGGGGATCGAGGTGAAGGTCTCTCGAGGGGACTTCAGGAACGGGTTCTTTTGTACGGGGTGCAACTACAACTATCTCCTCACCCCAATGCGCCTCGTCAGCCCTGGGAACCTCCCTCCGGGGGTGGGGCTTATTGAGTACAATAGGTATAAGTTTTCAGCGGAGCTACAGGAGGAGAGATCCTTGGGGTTGAAGGGACTCAGGGTCGTGAGGAAGGCCACCTATAGGAGCATCACCCGTTATCAGGTGGACAACGCCACCAGCTTTATGATCCGGAGGATGATTGAGAACAGGCCCGAGGAGATCCTTTTGAAGCTCATGGAGGGGCACCGGGAGAATGGGTACCGGAAATCCTCGGGCCCCTGAAATGGAGGATTAGCGGCTCTCAGACAACAGATTTAACCGTGCGGTGCATATTGGGTAGCGAGGATTTACTTTTGGAGCTCATGAAGACCCATATCTACGCCTATCACGAGATGCACGGTAACATCGTGGACTTTGGGGGATGGGCTATGCCCGTCTGGTACAAGGGGATCATCGCGGAGCATAACGCTGTACGCAACAGCGTTGGCATGTTTGACACCAGTCACATGGGGAGGTCGATGGCTAGAGGGCCAGATGTGGAGAGGTTCGTAAACCGGGTCGTGACCAATGACGTATCCAAGCTAAAGCCCTCCCAGGGCCTATATGCCTTGATGCTAAGGCCCAATGCTGGGATCGTAGACGACCTTATCACCTATAAAAGGGAGGGCAACGCTTTCTTCATTGTCTATAACGCAGCGAACCGAGAGAAGGACTTTAACTGGCTCAAGCAGAACACTTCGGAGTTAGATGTTAAGCTTACAGATGTCTCTGACGAGATTGCTATGATTGCCCTCCAGGGGCCAAAAGCGGTGGAGACTCTTCAGAAGGTCACAGAGGAGGACGTCTCTCAAGTGGCTCGATTTAGTATCGCGAAACTTACTATCTCTGGACTGGAGTGTATGGCGGCTCGAACGGGCTATACGGGGGAGGACGGATTCGAGATTTTTATTCTTGACTGCCCGGTGAGCTCGCCTGATAAAGCGTTGAAGGTATGGAACGATCTCGTGGAGGCTGGTGCAGTTCCATGTGGTCTTGGGGCCCGGGACAGTCTCAGGATGGAGGCCGGGCTCAACCTATATGGGAGCGATATCGGGGAGACCACGAACCCGTTGGAGGCTCGGCTCAGGTGGGCGGTGAAGTTTAAAAAGAAGGGGGGTTTCATCGGTATCGAGGCTCTCCAGGCAGCCCGAGCGGATGGCATCAAACGGATCCAAGTGGGAATCCAGATGGTGGGCAGGGGGTTGCCCCGGCAGCACTATGATATCCTCGAAAGTGACGGTGAGAGGGTGATCGGGGAGGTGACGAGTGGGGGTTTTGCCCCTACTCTAGGTTATGGTATAGCCATCGGGTATGTGCCCGTCGAATATCGTAAAGTGGGGACTCCTGTGATGATCCGTGTCCGGAAGAAGCTTGTGGAGGGAAAGATTGTTAAGTCTCACCCTTTTTATGATGATTCTATATATGGATGGAAAAGGGATAAACAATGAGCGAGGAGTTTGATATACCTGAGAACCTCCTATATACGGAGGAACATGAGTGGGCTAGACTAGAGGCCGACGACACCGTGGTCATAGGAGTCACAGATTATGCCTCGAAGCAGCTTCATGAGATCGTTTACGTGGAACTTCCTGAAGCGGGGGGAGACGCAGAGTTGATGGAAGTCATTGGCGCGCTTGAATCAGTAAAGGCCGTCTCTGATCTGAACAATCCCGTGGGGGGCACCATCATCGAGGTGAATGATGAGCTCCTAGACAGCCCTGAGCTGATCAACGAGTCTCCTTATGGGGAGGGGTGGATCGCGAAGCTAAAGCCCTCGGATTGGGAGGGAGACAAGGTCCACCTCATGGACTCCACTTCGTACATTAGGCACGTGGCTGAGTCTTCCCATTAGGCTTTCTTGCGGGGGTTCCCGAGTGGCCAAAGGGGTCAGGTTCAGGTCCTGATGGACTAGTCCTCCGTGGGTTCGAGTCCCACCTCCCGCACCACGGTTGAATCTCTCGCATTATTATCAGCATGCCAGCAAAGGGAAAAACATAACCCTAACTCCCAACGCGTATTTTATGTCTATTGCACTGAGTCTGAGTATTAGGGAGGAATATATATGATAGAAGTTACCACTGAACTCGTTTATTCCCATCTAGGAGAACCCCGCGTTAAACAGATGTTTGATCTCCTAGAGACTGACTCTGAGGTCCAGGGCTGCCTCCAAATGTCCAACATGATGACTGTCAACCGCCTGAGATATAACGACCATGGAGCCGTTCACTCAAGGATAACTGCTGGCAGTTCACTGGAGATCTTCGATCTCTTAGACAAGAAAATGGAGCGCAACACGGAGCAGAACGGAATCTCCAAGGAAGACGCGCGTCTCATTGTTCTTTGTGGGGCTTACCTCCATGATATCGGGAACTCAATCCACAGAGCTGATCACCATATACACGGGTGTAATATCGCCCGCCCCATCCTGGACAGGCTCCTTACTAAAGTGGTCCCAGACGACGGGGAGCTCGCCCTCAGAATAAGGCACGAGGCTCTCCACTCCATTTTCGCCCACCACACCGAGGTCCAGTGCTTAAGTTTGGAGGCTGGCGCTATCACCGTTGGGGATGGAACTGACATGGCAGAGGGAAGGGCACGGGTGCCATACAACGCTGGAAAGGTAGATATTCACTCGCTTTCCGCGCTATCAATAAAGAGCGTCGAGATCGAGTCTGGGGATCCGGAGCCCGTCCACATTCTAGTACACATGAAAAACCCGTCGGGGGTCTTCCAGATAGAGGAGGTACTAGGTCGTAAGATACGGACATCTGGCATCTCTCAGTATCTTAACGTTGTCGCTCTGATGGAAGGAGAGGAAATAAAGACCCTCTGAAAACAGACCCTATATCCCACCACGAATCAGTGTGCCTTTTTCAGACCGATTTTTGATGGTCTCTCCAGTCTAGGAGAGACACTAGAACTCCCCGCGACCTCTGAGAACGCTTACGAGCCGGGGAAAGCTCAGTTGTTCCGTGTTCTCAGAGTCTAATCTCCCCACTCTGAACGCGAGCTGGATTGCGGGACCGAGACTCAGCGCTATAATTATAGTCCCCAAGCCCACAGGACCTTTCAGCAAGAAGCCTAGCGTGACCAGCGTTAGCTCCATCATCCCACGGATTCTTGATATAGAGCAGCCTAGCTTTTCTGTGAGACCCATCATTAAGCCATCCCGGGGGCCTGCGCCGAGCCCCACCCGAAGATAGAAGAGGGACCCAGCGGCGAAGAGTCCTATCGCAAGGATCAGAAGCTCCAGTTTCAAAAACGCTTTGGTTGGTAATGGGACCACGTCCCACACAATAATGAGGTCGATGAAGACTCCGATAAAGTATGTGTTGGTGACGGTGCTGAATCCAGGGGGATACCCCAACATCCACCCAAATACCAGGACAACTAGACTTAGAACTTGGGCCACCCGCCCTAAGGTGAACGGCGTATAACCCATCACGCCTACACAGAGGACGTCCCACGGTCTCACCCCAAGCCCCGCGTTTAGATTGGCCACTACCCCTAAGGAGAAGAGGAACTGACCTAGGAGGAGGGAGGGCATTCTCCCCAGGAACTTCAGCCAGTTCTCCACGAGTTTGGAGACCACAGGCGGACATTTCACATTCAACACATTTAACCCTTCGTTGGTGCCCTTTATTCTCCCAAAACCAATACTCCCATTAGATGCAGAAATACAATCGGTTGGAATACAAACCTTTTTCCACGATTTTTCCCTAACTTTCAAAATAACCTCTACGA
Source organism: Candidatus Bathyarchaeota archaeon (assembly GCA_030739585.1). Lineage (NCBI taxonomy): Archaea > Thermoproteati > Candidatus Bathyarchaeota > Candidatus Bathyarchaeota archaeon. Next base: position 65,635 of record JASLYX010000003.1, on the reverse strand, counting down.
GGAATGAAAATGATAACGGTGGACACTAAAGGGATTGAGTGGGAGGACCCGCCTAGGGGCTACTACCTCACCGACGTGAAGTAGAAGGTGATCTGGAGAGACAATGAGACAGGGGCCATGATGGCACTGCTAAAGTTCCCAATGGGAGTGGCAGACAGGATTCACAGCCATCCCGATGCCAACCAACTCTTCTACTGCATCAAGGGGGAGGTTAAGTCACCTCAAGGGGTCAAAACTACCATGGACGGGGTATCTACATACACCCTTAAGGGGGAAAAACATGGAGCCTCGAACTGTTCAAAAGAGACTATCCTCCTATTTTACTGGGACGGCCCTCAGACCATCCAAATTTAGTATACTGCTCCCGTTCAAGCGCGTAAACAATTTATAGGTTTTTTCGTGCACGGTATCACCCTGAGTAAGCTTGGGGAAGATTAAGCTGAGTGCTTCAAATTCATAAAGATCCTTATTGAGTGTGTCATTCCAGAGGTAAATAGCCGCGCGCGTTGGTGGATCATACCCACCTAGTTAGGGTTCTGAGCAGCCATGGCTAGGGACCCCATTCTCTAGGGGGAACTTCTCTCTCTCAGGCTTGAGTCATTTATGTGGCTTTGGAAGGAGCCCTTTAATCTCCGCCTTCTTCAGCTCCTCCACCAGGGCACATAGGTCGTCGATGTGGAGCTCCATGGCCTCCCGGCCCTTCTCCTCGGAAGCGGTGGTGGCTCTGATGGTGACCCCGGCGTTCCCTATCACCCCGGTGGGGCTCAGATCAGGGGTGTCCCATGCGAATCTCCCCGGGTAGATGAAGTTGAATCCCTCGACCTTGAGGCCTCCCAGCTCCTCGTTCTGCTTCGTGTCCACTGCCTTGGACATATCCACGAGGTGGCCGTGGAAGTAGAGGTTGGCGCTGGTCTCCCCCTCCCCCGCATGGCCATCCATCGGCGGAAAGGCGGAGGCGACAGCCGCGAAAACCCCGTGCTCCCTCCGGAGCTCCCCGGCGACCTCCATAAGGCTCGGAGTGTTCCCCCCGTGACCGTTGATCACCAAAAGCTTCCTGATACCGTGGCTTGCAACGGACAGGGCGATTGCCCTTATGTAGTCCCTAAAGACAGCGGGAGGCACCCAGAGGGACCCCGGGAACTGCCTGTGGTGGACGGAGACCCCCACCGGGATCAAAGGGAGCACGGGGACTCCGGTCCTCTCCCCCACCTCTAAGGACATCCTCGAAGCTATGAGGTGGTCTGTCCCCAGGGGGTTGTGGGGGCCGTGCTGCTCCGTGCTCCCCACCGGGAGGATCGCAACATCGTTCTCCTCGAAGATCTTTCCCGCCTCGGGCCACGACTTCTCGGCAAGCTGAACCATTCAAACACCATCCCTAGTTCTCATCGACCGTGTTTTTAACATGAACGCAGGGCCGCTAACTTTTTTATCTCCATAAAACAAAGAATAATACGTGATTCTATGACCACGATTTCACCCCTGAGAGACTTCCCCACAGAGACGCGAGAAGCATTGAAAGACTTTTACTGAGAATATGAATACGGGTCCTCACACCGGAGAATGTTCTTCCCCGTTGCGCGCACATCAGGGTTCTTTGTCAACTCTGGTTCTTCTCACGTACGCGGATGTAATGATTTTTAACGAGTGTTTCATTGAAGCCCTCAGTCTTCTTAAGGCTAAACTTCAAACTGTTCTCAATTTTACCGAATAACGGAATGCCCTCCCCAAGCAGAATCGGAACCCTCGTAATGATCATTTCGTCTATAAGGTCCTCTTCGAGAAAGCTCTGAATAACGCGCCCTCCATCAATGTAGAGATTCTGAAGCCCTCGTTTCTTCAGCTTGTCAAGAAGATTCCTCAAATCACCCTTAACGATTTCAGCTTTACCAACAATGTCATCGGGTACACTTTCAAGAGTATGACTAAGAACAAATACAGGCTTATCATATGGCCAGAAACCAAAGGTCAAGACTTTTTCAAATGTATTTCTTCCCATCACGATAGCATCGATACCACTATTGAACTCAGCGTACCTGTAATCGGTTTGATCTGGATTAGGAATCTCATTAAGCCAGTCGAGACCCCCGTCTTTTGTGGCGATGAAACCATCCAGACTTGCAGCAATATAGACGTAATTAACCAAAGAAACTTCACAATGTACATTGCCGAAAGTCAAGAAAAGAATATGGGCCGCGCGCGCTGCCCCCTTAGACGCGAATGACCCGACGCTCCACCTATGAGATACCTTATACGATTTGACGACAAACTTCTCGTTAAGGTTGTAATAACATGGTCACGATATCAGCGGAAAGGTTGAGTCGGATCTCCTTGGCGTCATTCAAGGCGGCAGGGTGTTCAGACGCAAAAGCAGAGAGGATCAGCGAGCTCCCGCTCCTCACCGACGAGCAGAAATCCCTCGTACTCGGGGAAAACGCCCTCAAGTTCCTCGCGTGATTAACCCGCGCGTAGACAGCCGGTCTAACGGCCTCTACGATTATTCCGTTTCATCGATTTCCGTGCGCGACTCAGCCGGACCTCCTACCCTTGAAAGGACGGATGGCTTGGAGCGTTCGTCGACCAGCAGCTGAAAGATGTCTGGGCGAGAATAGTGGCCAACAACATCGAAGTCGAAGCGGCTACGTACCACCTGGGCCAGATCCAGATCGGCATACAGGATGCCCTCACTGTCGTAAAGGGGCCCCGCCAGCTCCTCGCCAAGAGGAGCGATGATGACACTTCCTCCCCGGCATACCGTCTCAGGGTACTCCTTGAGGTCCTGAATCCCCTCTAGGTCCTCGGGGTACATGCTGCTGGGGCTCGTATCCCTCTCCGTCATGAGCATCGGGATCTTCGTCGGCCTCATAGTGAACCTAGCCCTGCTACCCCTCAGGATCTTCATCTGATTCCTGAGGCTTTTCTTCGGCATCTTCTAGGCCAACAGCCCAACGAGCCATGGCGACCCACGCCAGACTACCCAACTCTTAGCCTGAAGTCCAGGAGCCTTGAGGCGTCCCCGTCGAAGTAAAAGTCCCCGCACGCGGCGCATCTCCCCTTGGCCGGAGCTAGGTCACCGATCCCATTCAGGGAACATCGATTATTATATCCGACGTGACCCTGTGCTCAGGGTTCCCAAGAAAATACTCCGCAGGCAGATTCCCGGCATAGTCGAAAACCCGGATGTCCTTGAAATGGATCATCCCGGTGGGGGTGTCGAAGCTGTGGGCGAGGAGGTACATTATCTCCGTGTTCTCGGGATGGATCGTGACGAAATTGTTCTCGAAGAACCCCGTGCTCCCCATGGCGTTGATGACCGCGACAGTGCCGGGTTCACTCATGAAGTTGCTGTTCTCGACGTTGAACACCGCGTTCTCACACACCAACGGATTCCGCCCGTTCTCCATGTAGCTGTCGCTCAGATGCGCGAAACTCCTCAGCAGGTACCCCGTGGAGAGGGGAGCGTTGTTGGTGCACCGGGAGATGTAGACCGTGCCCTCGAAGACTCTCATCCCCCACCCATCGTTGGCCACCGTGTTGGCCCAGAAACCTATCCTGTACTTCTCCCCCCCGATGGGCAGCACCGCGAAATCCGTATCCGTGAAGAACATATCCGTCCCGGAGCCGATCCTCACCGCGACGTCGTTCCCGTAAATATCCGAATCGGAGACCCTCAACACATCGCTCATGTAAACGAAGAGGCCAAAGTCCGTCCTTTCGTACTCGCCGCCCCACTCATCGTAGCGATAATTCCAGCCTATCTGGAGATGGTCGAGCTCCACAAGACTCTGATAGGACGTCGTGTTGACGATGAGCGCCACCCGAGCCTCGGAACCCGAGAGAGTGAAACCACTCAGCCTGGTCCCCTGGTTGTTCCCCTGAAGCTGCAGAATATACAGGGCAGGCTCCCCCGAGTACAGTAGGATGGTGGAGTACTCGTCGTCCCCCTCCAGGTAGAAATGCCACCCCTCCCGGATCACCAGCCCCCTCGATAGACGGTAGACCCCCTTCCGGAGAACGATCTTCCCACCCCCCCTCGCCAACTCAAACACCCTCTGGATGATATAACTCGCATCCGGGGAGGTCTCCCCCTCCCGACGAAGCTCGCCCTGATAAAACCCGTATCCCCCGCCGCCCTGATAAATCGTGTAATGCCCCCCGGTGAAGAGGTCAGGTTTAGGGTCAGGGGTTGGACTTGGACTTGGACTTGGACTTGGACTTGGACTTGGACTTGGACTTGGACTTGGACTTGGACTTGGACTTGGACTTGGTGAAGGTGAGGATGAAGGGGTTGGTTTAGGTTGTAAAGATTCATCTATATCTAGGCTTGAGGATTGGCGTAAAACCGATCTGCCAGCTAGGAACAAACAGCTCAACAACAAGCCCATTCCAAGGAACATCTTCAGCCATCTGCCCAAGGGTACCGGCGTCCAAGTCAACGGGATCCTTTCAGAGTTTGACTTTACCATATTTTACTTTTTATGAAAATCCGACGCTAAAAAGCGGGAGACAAGCCAACCCGAGACCGCTCAAACCCTGACGACGACCCTGTGTTTCAGGGCCTATAGTAAGAAGGACAACCCAAGTCCTTACGGGGGGCCTCCAAGGAGACCCTGATTGCCATGGAGAAAGCGGGAGCTAAGAAAAGTAGATAGATAACATCTCCTCTAAGTTGAGTTTAGTGGATGATGGCAAGAGAGAGCTCCTCCTGGATCCCATGCAGTATCAAAGAGAAAAGGTTGTCATGGAGATTATTTTGACCTTAGACAAGTGCTCAAGGGCGTACCACGGTGGGTCTGCACCCTCGCGCACCACTAGAAACGGTTTTCCCGTCAGGTGTTTTTATTTGTTACAGTTTCATTGGATCTCTTGAGCGATTTAAATGGGACGCCGGTTGAGAGAACTGTTGGCTTTGAGCGCTCGTCTACCTGCAGCTGAAAGATATCGGGTCGAGAATAATGACCAACAGCATCGAAATCGAAACGACCCCGTACCACTTGAGCAAGATCCAGGTCGGCGTATAGAATGCCCTCCCGATCGTAGAGGGGACCCTCTAACACGTCACCCAAAGGGGAGATGATGACACTTCCTCCCCGGCATACCGTCTCAGGGTACTCCTTGAGGTCCTGAATCCCCTCTAGGTCCTCGGGGTACATGCTCTTGGTTACATACTGGTTGCAACCTAGGACAAAGCAACGCCCCTCCAAGGCGATATGTCGGAGGGTGCTGTTCCACCGTTCCCGGGCGTCGGCTGTAGGGGCAAGATAGATCTCCACGCCCTTGCTGTACATGAAGGTCCTGGCCAGGGGCATATAGTTCTCCCAGCAGATCAATCCTCCAAGGGTCCCGATCTCCGTATCTATCGTGGTTAATGTGCTGCCATCTCCGACTCCCCAGATCAGCCGCTCTGCGGCTGTGGGCATGATTTTCCGATGCTTGCCCAACAGCCGGCCATCAGGCCCGAAGTAGAGAAGCGTGCAGTAAAGAGTGCCGCGACTGTACTGACTGTCCCGCTCAATTACCCCAATAGCTAGGTAGGCACCGGCTTTCCTCGCCGCCTCCCCCAATATATCGGTGGTGGGTCCAGGCACGTCCACCGAGTTTGTCCAGTATCTCTCCCAGGTCAGACGTCCCTCAGGTTTCCGGCCGCCCACAACAGTGCCGAAGCTTAATCCTCTAGGATATGCCGGAATGAATGCCTCAGGAAAGAGGATTAGTTTGGATCCGTTTAGCGCGGCTTCAGAGATCAAATGGAGGGCCTTTTCACTCGTTGCCTCACGATCAAAGAGGATGGGGGAGGCCTGTACTACGGCTGCTTTCACTACTGGGAATGCATCGCCCATGGTTCATATAGTCACTTTTCATTATTTTAGTTTCTCGAAAAAAGATCTGAACGTGGGGGTCGAGAAATCATTTAAGAGCAAGGTCTAACCGTTTATCTTTTCGAGGGCAGCCGCAACTATTAATGGGAAGACGATTGTAACGTCCCCGAATATAGTGGAGGTCTTCCCTTCCTTGAGCTTTCCCCAGCTTATCGCCTCCTTCAAGGGCGCTCCGCTTAGGCTCCCATCTTCAACCCGAGCCGAGCTTATCTGCACTGCAGCGTCTAGCCCTTCCCTTAGGGTATTCATATATTGCGTATGGTGCTTCGGGGTCCCACCGCCTAGGATGATGGCCCCCGACTTTCTAGCGTCGTAGACCATCTCCCCAAGGAGATCAAAGTCCTTGATGGGGTTGATAACTAGCTTTTTTCTTTTGGAGTACATCCAGAGGGGGATCCCGATCATTGAGTCCAAAAATCCAGGGCTGAAGATGGGCACTCCCTTCCGGGTCGCCGCCCTGAGAATTGAGCCATCATCCTCGATACTGAGCCCAATCTCCCTTATCAGCCCGTGGATAGGTATCCCGACCCTCCCCTCCTCTGGGATATTGTCGAGGACTCCGCCGATATACTCCTCTAGGGCGGCCCAGGTATCGCTCTTGATGAAAATATCATAGGCCCTGTTGATTCCCTTTTCTAGGAGTACTTGGTCGTCGACGTTTAACTCACCCACTAGGTGTCTCCGTCCTATTGCCTCTACAATATCGTGAACTAGGTTAGCCCCATTGGAGACCACGGCGTCTACATAGCCCTCCATGATGAGGTCCCTGAATATGAGGCGCATCCCGCTTGGTACCAACGGCCCCGAGAGGGTAATAAACGTCAAATAATCCGGATCAGAGAACATCTCCGCGACAATTTCGACTGCCCTGCCGACTCTACCTGCGCCAATAACCCCGGCCCGGCGCATTTCCTCAGCTAGCTCGCCGACGGTCATCCCGGATTTTAGACGCATCTGCTCGATGCGCTTCATTTAAAAAACCCTTTACTAACCCTTAACCCGCTGGACCTTGTACCGGCCCATAATCTTCCAGTACTCGACTTCCTTTCCTGCCGCGAGCTTATTCACGATCTCCTCATCTTTGGGTGTGGCTACCTCGAAGACCTCATATGTCTCTAAGTCCATGAGCTGGAGGCCGTCGGGAGTCATTGAGACAATTTGGGCAGCATTCTTTTCGACGATGGGGATATTGATGCTTGTGTCGACAGGGTTTACAAAGCTCCTTTTGCTACCATCGAAGAGGCTCACAGCGGAGCATCTGTACTTTGCACTTCCGTGTTTTCCTGACTTGCTCTTCTGAATTGACATGATCCGGCTTGGCTCACCGTCTACTATAGCGTAGGAGCCTACTTTGAGGTCTCCGACTTTTGCGATCTTATATGACACGACACATGACCTCTGGATTTTTGAAGCTACTTCCGGGCGAATTGCTATAAAGGTTACGCCCACTCAAAAAATATAGTTTAAACAAAATTGAAATATACCCTCGGTTATTAAGCCCTACCGCCCCTTGTCTATCTCCAATTTCATCCTTACATTCGGTGAAACAGCAGATGCACAACCTGCGGAATCTGGCAAACAGTCAGCCTATACGTAGGGGAGATATGACCCACGCGCCCATCACTCAGGGAGCCGACTAACCTGTCCTTTTGATGATGTGGTAGCCAAACTGGGTTTTCACGGCTGCTGAGATCTCCCCTACGTTGAGAGCAAAGGCCGTCTTCTCAAACTCCCTTACCATCTGACCTCTACCAAACTTCCCTAGGTCTCCACCTCGTTTTCCCGAAGGACAGGTAGAGTGTTCTCTTGCGAGTCCCTTGAACTCTTTGCCTGCGCCAAGCTCCTCCAAGATCTTGAGTGCCTGGGACTGCTTCTCCACCAGAATATGGGACGCCTTGATCTTCAATGCCATGGTGTTCGGTATTATCTCCCCACTGATAAGGATTGAGACCAGCCTCAAAGGCTGAAGAATTCGTGGGAGATCTGCTTCCCAGATGGAGACTCGGAACTCCTTCACCTCAGGGATTTTCCCGATCTCCTCAGAGTTCCACGCGATGCTATCCCCCAAAGATAACTTCAAGAGCCAACAGGTCGTAATCCGTCAAGGTCCTCATCTCCACTATGATGTTCGGGATCTTGATCAACGTCCCTAGCACCCTCCGGGACTTCCCATCCCCGTTAGGATAGTAAGGATCTATATCAATGTTAAAAGCCTCCACTCTCTAGTATTCTAGCTTGGTGGGAATGGATACAGTTGTGGAGTTCTGGATCATTCCTTATCTTTTTATCCTCCGGAACCTCCTGATCATTGTATCAGGGGAAACCCTGAGGGCCCTCGCGATATCCCCAAAACTATTAGGAGTATCATTCTCAAGAACCCGCAAGATACTCACATCTTAGTTATCCAAATTGCCCCTAGTCCATGAATCCCTAGTACTTCCCTTCAGTAGACCCCTATACAATATACCTTAATCTGAGGAGGACCTTAAAACGTCCGGCCACATTGGTTTTCCAGACATAAATTACGATCATAGGAGGAAACCCGGTGTCTCTACTCCCAATAGCCTATCGACACTAAACTTAATATGAACGTCTATCAGAGTCGAGACCGGACTTGGTACTGGTAAAAGAAAGACGGTAAGGTTAACGCAAACGCCCTTCCATATTAAACCATAGCTCCCTAAGCTGACTTCAACAAAAAGGTGATAATTGAGGTTATGAACACGTTCAACTTACTCGAATACGAGTATCTCATAGCAGCCTTTAACAAGACCGTCAAGGTCTCTAGCCTTCCTGAGACCGAGTTTCTAGGGGGCATCCAAAATGTGCTCGGCCGCCTAAAACACGAATAAAGACCTCTGCCCTTCTACGTCTAAGCGTCATAGTTTAACTCATAGACTAAAACGTATCTGAATTCAGAGGCAAAGACCAGCTTGTAACCGGGATCTGGTAACATGTTCATTAGCCTATTAAGGGTCGACTCATCATACTTTGCCGTGGTCTCACCGTTTGTTATATTGACATAATCGAGGATGTTCAGTTCCCCTATTCGGACCATCCAAGACCACTTGGCGTTGTCCCCAAAGGGCCACTGGTTCCCCGGGTTGTTGGGGTTGAATGTGTTGAATACCACGATATGGGTGGCGTCGTAGGCCTCGAGCATGGGAAGAGACTCCGTCTGATTGAGCATCATTATTCTGCCGATGTATCCAATCTGGGAACGATTGGTTGTGGCGCCGTCGGCGAGGGTCGTCTGCTTGCCGATAGCCTCGATCCAGTACCCGTAGTCCCACCAAGAGACCACGACAGCGTTGTCCTCTAGGTTGTCCCTCATCCAGTTGAGGGTCTGAAGCCAGTCCTGAGGGTACCTATCACCAAAGAGGGCGGGCACGCTAGAGGACGCCATGGAGGTAGGTCTTATAGAGATTTCAGATGTGCCCCAGATGGTCGGCATGATTGCAAGGAGCATAAATAGAGCAAAGATGATGGAGAGTTCCCTGTTAAGCCCCTTCCATATAACCTTTCTCCGCCGTCTCCCCTTAACCGCTTTCCTCTTAGAAAGGGCCACGAAGGGCTTAAGGAGCTCCGTGAGTCCGAACGCGGCCATCAGGCCCACTGGGATGGATAGGAGAAGAGAGAGCCGGATCATAGAACCCGCGAAATAGGCGGCTGTGATGAAAAATATCGAGCCGAATAGGCGTCTATCATCAAGTTCATTTATAGAGAAATATGTCCCTAAGATAGCCAGGGGAAAGGCGATCCCGAAGGTCCCGAAGAAGCTGGACCACACAGATCTTTTGTGCTCCGCTACTGACTGAGACAGAGGATTTCCGGCAGATTGCATGGGGTTAATGACTCTCCAGAATTTACCCGTTATAGGGTTAGCTACCCCCAGTGCCTCAAGCATGAAAACGCCCAGGATCAGAGCTATCACCAGACCGCTGATCAACCGCATGGTCTGCCGTTCTTCCAGTCTTTGGCGAGTATACTCGTATATTATGATCAGAACGCCCAGTAGGATGGCTGCAACATTCTCGGTGCTCTGGATATATTTTACTCCCAGTCGTGGTATGAAAAGTGTGATAGTTAACCCGATTCCCAGAGTTAGGGCATAAGAGATGATATGTTTTTTCTCGAATCTTCCTGTTATTAGAACTGCAAGGCTGAATAAGATCAGTAGACCCACAATATACCTCGTGGCACCCCACGAGGCGAAGGTGTATCCTAGGGTAATTCCCGCTACTATCCCGTATATGAGCCTCTCATTGAACGAACGCTCTGAGTCTAGGGACCGGAGATAAAACAACGTAATGGCGACCATCCCGAAAATGCCTATATTCTCGGTGTCGTAGAATCCAAGGAAGGTGCGCCCGACGAACGCCTCACTGATGGCCATAAAGAACGCGGCCATAAGCCCAGTGGAGCTATTACCAAAGTCTCTTCCTATAAAATAGGCGAAAATACATGTGATAGACCCCATGAGCACCGGGAAATAGAGGGAGACCTGATAGACCGTGAGGTCGAGACTCATGGCTCGGGCGACGAAGTAGACGAAGGCACCAGTGAATGGTACGCCGGGATAAGAGGATCTTGCGATATTCCTCCCCCAAGGGTACCAGCTCATGGTATCATGCCACGAAAACCATGAAGCATAGCCGTTCTCCACTATGTATTCCGTGACCCTGAGCTGGAAGAGGGGATCAAAGGCGTCCATATAAGCGCCCCATTGAACGCGTATAACCCTGAATAAAATGGCGATGACGACGACCAGACCAAGGACGGCCAGCTCTATTGCGGTTTTCCGTGTGATCCGGGGCATCAGAGAGACCCCATTATCCCGGTCAGTAAACCGAATTTGCCACGGTCGGTAGTTTTTCTCATTTTTCCCCGCTTCCAATATGTGAGGTGGAATGCTTTATTTAAATTCCTATGAGCGCGCCATTTACAGAACCACGGAATATTCAACTAGTTGTCTAACTCACGCTTTACCCCTAAGAAACATTGTAATTCCAGTCTTCGCATCCTATATGCTCTGGCGTGTAATGGATCTATTTCTAGTCTACCCTATAGAGCCAGGGTTAAGGATCAGAGAGTCACCGGCTCAAGGGCATATGGTTTATAGATGTGGCCTAGGGGCTAGAAGTGGATATTTCAGGAAACGCTCACATGAGAGGCGGTTCTCCAACGATGACTTGGTGACCATAGTTCGCAAAAATGCATCTGAAGCCTTTGTCCTGGAGGGCGTCGACACACTCATTGTGATGGGGTCGTAGCCCACGGTATTTCCGCGCGCAGGAGGACTGCAAAGTTCAGGACTAGCCATAATAAATAGCGTTGTTTTGTGGATCCGAAGATGATGAGGAACCTCACAGGGTCCACGGACCCCCCTGTTCCTTGGCCCTATTTAGCAGTCGTAACAGAGAAGGGAATCCTTAACTGGCCTAGAGGTGTCTTGAGAACCGATATCGATGAGCCTTGGGTTTATGACAGGCGAGGCTGAGTACGACAAGAGAAGGCTCCACGGGGAGGTGGCCGTTCTGGAAAACGCTGTAGTAGCATTCTTTTGGGAGGGGAATGTGCCCCGTATGGGGACGCTGACAGTGACTTTACCGGACAGGAACTCGTCATCTCTGCTGGGAGAAAGGGACAGGCAGCTTGGGCTGATTTTGGGATCCCATCTCTCAGCGTTAACAGGGAAAATGGCCCTAGTGAGCGTGAACCTGCCAATAGGGCTCGGCAACAATGCCGGAAGGGCCCTGCTAGATCTAGCCCGCGGGCTTATCGGAGGAGAAGGTGAGGAAGATGGTTGATCTGAGAGAGTTTCTGAAAAAGTTCGAGGGAAGGGGAGAACTCATTCGTATCAAGGAGCCTCTCTCGATGAGGCATGAGATTCCAGAGGCGCTGAGAAGGTTCGACGGAGGCAAGATCGTTCTCTTTGAGAGGGCCAAGGAGCATGAAGGACCCATCGTGGGAGGGGTCTGTGGGACCCGCTCCAGGATACTGGAGGCCCTTGGGGTGAAGTCGAGTGAACTATACAGTCATCTCCTAGAGGCAGTAAGGAATCCTACGCCATGCAAAATAGGTGACGGTCCCGTCACGGAGGTGATCCATGACAAACCTAGTCTCTCCGAGTTCCCAATACTCACCCACTTTGAGACAGATGCCGGGCCCTACATCACGGCTGGCATCATCAACGCGAGGAGCCCCGATGGCTCGGTAGAAAATGTCTCCTTTCACAGACTCCTTGTGAGGGACGACGGTAGGATGGGGATCAGAGTGGTCCCCCGGCACCTTTATAGGCTCAATCAGATGGCCCGAGAGGCTGGAAACGATTACCTCGACCTGAGCATCTCCATTGGGGTTCACCCTGCGATCTACATCGCCGCCGCATATCCTGCACCCTTTGGGACTAGCGAGTTCGAGATGGCGAACACACTGCTAGATGGAGGATTGATGCTGACTGAGTGTCCTCATGTCGACGCGCTCGCCCCTGCGGATGCTGAACTGGTTTTTGAGGGAAAGCTACACTTGAACAAAACGGCACCGGAGGGACCATTCGTGGATCTCTCAGGGACTGCGGATGTGGAAAGGGAACAGCCTGTGATTGAGCTAGTAGGGGCATTGCACAGGGAGGATTATATCTACGAGGGTTTGCTGCCTGCAGGTGCCGAGCACAGGCTTTTGATGGGGTTGGGCCGGGAGGTGCGGATCTGGGAATATGTGAGGAACGTGGTCCCTACGGTGCGTGGCGTGAACATGACCCTAGGTGGAATGGGCTGGCTTCATTGCGTAGTGAGCTTTGAAAAGTTCCGTGAAGGGGATCCCAAGAACGTGCTAATGGCTATATTCGCCGCCCACCCGAGTCTCAAACATGCCTGGGTTGTGGATTCAGACATTGACCCTTACGATATGGATCAGGTGGAGTGGGCCCTAGCTACTAGGTTCCGGGGGGATGAGGATCTCCTCGTGATCCCCAAGGTGAGGGTTTCAAGCCTTGATCCCACTTCTGACCAGGAGAATGAGCTGGGGTGCAAGGTAGGGTTCGATGCCACCAAGCCTATGACTGGGGAGGGCTTCAAAAGGCCGGGTATCCCTGTCTCGGATGAGGTCAAGAGGCTCTTGGACAAGTACTCTAACCCCTAGTTAGGTTTTTTACCCCGGATCGGGATTTGAGTTCAGACTCAGGTGGATAACAGCATGCATTTGACGAAAAAAGAGGAGGCGATTCTCGGGGGCAACGAGGGCCCGGGGGCTGCGAAGTTCTTAGAGCTCCTCGTGGCCCTAGGGGAGGTCTTCGGGGCAGAGAGGCTTATCCCGGTGGAAAGCGCCCACATCTCTGGGGTTTCCTACAAGAACCTAGGGGAGGCGGGCCTAGGCTGGCTCGAGGAGCAGGCCGATCTCGGCGCGAGGTCCCGAATAAAGGCGACCCTTAATCCCGCTGGGATGGACATGGAGCTCTGGAGGGAGATGGGCGTCCCAGAGGAGTTCGCCGAGGGACAGCGGCGGGTCCTTGTGGCTTTTGAGAGGATGAAGTTCGAGGCAACCTGCACATGTACTCCCTACCTTGTGGGACACGTCCCCGGATTCGGGAGCCAGATCGCGTGGGCTGAGTCCTCTGCAGTCTGCTTTTCCAACTCTGTGTTGGGGGCTAAAACCAATAGGGAGTCTGGACCCACAACTATCGCGAGCGCTGTGACGGGGCTTGCTGCTCTATACGGCTACCGCCTCAACGATAACAGGAGGCCCGGAACTGTCGTGGAGATCGAGACAGAACTGGCCTCAATCATGGATTATAGCGCCTTAGGTTATATCACCGGGAAGAGTTTGGGGACTACGGTCCCATATTTCAAGGGCTTAGAAAGCCCAAGCCTCGAGTCGAAGAAGGCGTTGGGAGCTGCATGTGCAACAAGTGGTGGTATTGCCCTCTGGCACGGAGAGGGGGTGACTCCCGAGGCGGAATGCATGAAGGCCCACTTAACAGGTCTTGAGAGGATCTCTGTTACTGCGGGAGATATCAAAGAGGCCGTTGCCCACCTGACGAGTCCTCTATGTGACCCCGTTATCGCTCTGGGGTGCCCTCATTCCAGCCTAGAGGAGCTGGGGGAGATCGCAGGCCTTGTGGCAGGGAAAGATTTCAAGGATCAGCTCTGGGTTTTCACAAGTCGGGGCGTCTACTCCTTGGCAGAGGAAGCAGGGCATGTCGGGGCCATTATGGCGGCGGGGGGGCGAGTCTTTAGAGACACCTGTATGGTGGTGGCTCCTCTGGTGGAGATGGGCTGGACTGAGGTGGCCACTAATAGCTTCAAGGCGGGCCACTATATGGCGGGCATGGGGATGAAAACCCGGATAGGGCCCATCAGGGAACTCTTGGGGGGAAACCCATGATAATACAGGGCCGGAAGATCGTCGGGGGCAGAGTTGAGGGTTTTGCCTTGGTGAGCAGGGATCCAGTGAGCTTCTACGGTGGAATAGACCCGGTCGCAGGTGTTGTTACAGAGCCTGGGCACGCAGTGGAGGGGGAGTCTGTCATCGGGAAAGTATTCGTGTTTCCCACTGGTAAAGGGAGCACTGTGGGGAGCTATGTGATCTACAGGATGGCAAAGCTGGGCACTGCGCCTGCGGCTATTATTAATCTGGAGACGGAGGCGATCCTGGCAACTGGATGCGTCATCTCCGACATCCCCCTGGTGGACAGGATAGGGAAGGAGGCCTTCATGGGGCTGGAGTCCGGAATGACTCTGAGGGTGGACGCCGAAGCAGGGATCATAGAGATTGTCGCGGGCCCGAGTTGAGCCTCCCCCGTCCAAGCAAAGTGATTTATCAGCCTAGTCCCTGCTAATTCTAGGAGTTTCTAGGCATTGGTGATGAATTTCAGCCGGAGACTGGCGGGCCTCCAGGAGAGGATGTTGGCGGAGGGCATTGACCTTGTTGTCTACGGTTCGTGCCAGAATTTCCAGTACATAACGGGGCTTCCCATTAAGTGGAGGGGGGGAGTCGATCTGATGCATTCCGATGATAATGTCTTTGTCCCCCAAGAGGGGGCGCCAGTTCTCACATTATCCCAGAGATCTGGGAGGCACGGCAAGGCCTCGTGGATAGGAGACACACGGGTCCTTGAAAAGGAGGAGAGTTATACTGACCTAGTGAAGAAGGTGGCTAGTGACTTGGACTGGAGGGCGGGGAGGATCGGGGTCGGGGAACACGTCTTCGGCTCCACATGGATTGAGGTGGCAAGATCCTTCCCTGGGGCTAGGTTCCGAGGGGCCTCATCGCTGATGGATGATCTCCGGATGATCAAGGATCCCGGGGAGATCGAGGCCCTCAGGAGGGTGGCCCGGTTGACTGAGAATGTCATGGGGGACGTCATCCCAGAAATTGAGTCTGGAATCACCCAGAACGAGTTAAGTATATTCATCGATATGCTAGGGCGGAAGGCTGGAGTAACGGATGTATCCTTTCCACCCACCGGTCTCTTCATCAAGAATGGCTCAGAGCCCACGCCGGAGCCTAACAGCTACCCAAGGGATGAGGGTTTGGTGGCCGGGACCAGCATCGCCTTGGATGTGGGATTCGTTTTGGACGGCTATTGCAGTGATTGGGGGAGAAGCCTCTATTGGGGCCCCGTGGGGGAGGATATAAGGAAGGGCTACGTGGCTCTTCAGAGTGCAGTGGTGAAGACAGTAGACAAGATGTACGAGGGGAGTATGAGGGTTTGCGACGTTTTCCCCATCATAGAGGGCTTCTTAGATAAGGATGGTTACGGGGACCATCTGAGAGCGAGGCTTTCCGATGGTACGGTGGGCCACCAGATCGGGGTCGAGGTCCATGAGAACCCTTGGCTCAAGCCCGATAATATGCAGGAGCTTCAGGAGGGGATGGTGATGTGCCTGGAGCCTAAGCTCTGGAAGGCAGGGGAATACTACCTCAGAGTCGAAGACATGGTCCTTATCCACAAGAACCGGGCCGAGTTCCTCACTAACTATGACCGGGAGCAGTTCCAGCTTTAATTTTTTTCTGGAAAAAAGAGTTTCTACTCCTAAGTTATATATGTGCTTTGATTTACTTTTCACCGTTGGAGCATCAACTACATGAGTATTCATAGGAAGGGATGCTTCATTGTTTTTGAAGGCCTAGATGGCTCCGGTAAGAGTACCCAAGTTAGAGACTTGGGTTCAAAACTTCAAAAGAAGAAATATGAAGTTATAACCACTCAAGAACCAACAAATAAAAGTGTCATTAGTAGTTTACTGAAACGAATATTATATAATAATGAGTCCGTCCCTGATGAAGTTTTAGCCCTTTTATTTGCAGCTGATAGGGCACACCATACCATCAATACCATAATTCCAGGTTTAGAAGAAGGATCGATCGTGATCTCTGATCGATATGTCTATAGTTCTTTAGCGTATCAGAGCAGAGGAATGAAAAAAAGACTTGATATAAATTGGATCCGAGTACTTAATCAAGCTGCAATTGAACCAGATTTGGTTATTTTTCTGGATGTACCCCCAGAAGATGCAATGTCAAGACTTCAAAATGGCCAAAAAAGGGTTCAAGACCTTAGTTTCTTTGAGAACTTAGAAGTTCAGACAAACATCAGAGACGCCTATTACGATATTTTCAATTTTCATCGAGTAGAACCTGAAGCACAAAACATGAAAATTATGCGGATCGATGGCAAACTACCTGTTAAACAAATTAAAAAACTCATTGGGAAACGCGTCTCAATGCTTCTCAAGAAGAAAACCATAGAGCGGAAAAACGATATTAGTAGAAACAACGGAAATCTCAATGAGTTCTTTTCTGTTTCTAAGGAATCTGAAATATCCGGAAACAAAAGGAGAACAAATTGAGTCAAATACCTTCCAAATGCAACAGGATTTATATAATTAAGGAAAAGGAAATATCGTCCGAGAATCTTTTCCTTTTCTCATACTTATTATCGCGTGCATAAAAAAGAGACTAGAAGAGTCTGACCCGGACCACGCATTATATAATCTTGATGATAAGCATCAGGAATATTTCTAGGTGCACTCATTGATCGTGGAACTTCTAAGCCTCTTCACGGCCCTTTGCTATGGTACCAGTAGCATCCTGGCCCGGAAGGGGATAAAGGACTCAAACCCCCTAACCGGGGCCGTCGTTGGGTCTTTCGTTCAGGTAATCCTCCTGGGCGCGCTGGTGATTGCCAACCCTCCGGATTCCTTCAACTGGACTGCCGTCGGACTTTTCGTTGCATCGGGAGTCCTAGCGTCCACCTTGGGGAGGATGTTCAACTTTGTGTCCCTTAAGAGACTCGGAGTTGCTCTTAGCGCTTCCATCATAGGCTCCAGCCCTCTATTCTCCACCTTCCTTGCGGCGGTATTCTTGGGAGAGCAGATAGACGCGGCTACCCTGATAGGTACTGTGCTCATCGTCGCTGGGATCGCTTTGACAAGAAGCGGGGGGCAGACCGTGAAAAACCTTCAGAACAGAGCTCTCATGCTCCCCATCGCCTCTGCGGTGTTCTACGGAGCCTCATCAGTGACCCGAAAGGCGGCCCTTAATCTCCTTCCCGAGTCCGTCTTTGGGGCCTTGGTGGGAGCCTTGGCGAGTTTCACCGTCTTCTCGGTCTACCTCCTCGTGAGCCGGAGGACCTACGAGCTGAGGGTCAACTGTAGGGGCGGCGGGTTTTGGGTGGTCAATGGGGTGGTAGTAACATTGGCGTGGCTCAGCATGTTTACAGCGCTCATACTAGGGAAGGTTTCTGTGGTCTCCGCTCTCGGGGGCACCACTCCCCTCTTCTCGGTCATCCTCAGCGTGATGCTGCTCAAGGGCTCGGACGAGCTCAATGCCAGGATAGTTGCCGGCAGCCTCTCTATCGTTGCGGGGGCGATAGTTATAACCCTATTCTAGGCTTTACGGCTAGCCCTGATCTTCTCTAGGTTCCCTAGAAGGGAATCCATGAGTTCCGAGAGGGATCTTAGGGCCTTAAAGTCGCTCTCATATGACATGGACTGGCCCAGAGTGACCAGCTTCTCGACTATGGCCTTCTCTAATGAATTGAGACGCATCTCGGCTTCAGCGGTTGCCTCCTCCCCCTCAGGGACTATGACAACCCGCCTCTTACAGTTCTTACAAACAATTTCTTTAGATTTCAGCCGGAACAGGGGGGTTCCGCACTCGGGGCAGCTCCTGCTCAGCATAGTGACACCGTCACGGAGGAGGTTGGCCATACCCTTTATGTCAACGGTCAACAGACTAGCACCTCAACCATCATGGATGCATCCTTAACTTTAGAGTTGTGCCTATGTTTCGCGATGCTATTAACTCGTTGAGTGAATTCATGTCTTAGAATGAGCCAAGAATGGATCAACAGGGCCATCTCCCACTTGACAATTTTATCCCTTCTAGAAAATGCGGATCTAACATTTGAAAAAAATGTTATTTTCCTACAGAATTCATAAAATTCCTATTTCTAACTACACTCCTAAAAAATCGCGATCGATAATGAAAACAAAGATAAGATAATATCATAGGAAACGAGAATAACACCGAATAACATCAAAAATGAATATATAACGCGCGTGTTCGAACTTTCTGGCTCAAAACCAAATTATGATCCGAACCATATAAATTACCAAAGGTTGATTTGAAAGAGGTCCGAAATTGTGGTCTGCTTCTACACGGATCTCGAATCCAAAAACGGGGTTCTGAGAATGATAATGGATACGCGACTAATGGTGTGCAGAAATGTTTGATGAAAACTATTACCCACCCCCCCAAACGGAAGGGGGATGGCGAGTCGGAGACCCGGAAGCCTTGGGAGTAGACGTTGAGAAGCTCAAAGTCGCTGTCACCTTCCATAATAACGCAAAATTCACTCAGACACACGGTGGAGCCCTCGTAATAATCTACAAGGGACACCTCATCAGCGAAAGCTATGTGAGAGGAACCGAGGGAGGGCCTAGGCCCTGGACTCCTTCTATGTGCAACGATATGAAGTCTTCCGCCAAATCTGTCTTCGGCACCGCGGTTGGGGTCTTCCTCGATGAATACAAGAACCTGGTAACTCTTGACACCGATCTCGTGGGGAAGAGCCGGGAAGACTCTTTGATCCCTCAGATATGGGATCAGCCCCTTACTGACGAGAGGAAGAAGGAGATCAAGGTCAAGCATGTCCTCTCCATGACTTCGGGGCATGAGGGCCCAGAGCCCTGGCTGGCACCGAACCCCAGACACCACTATCCCGGGTACACGGGCTCACACCAGATGTACGAGTACTGTTTTGGCTGGTGGCATTACGAGGGGATACCCTCCCATCATACATTGCTGTTCAATCCGGGGCAAGAGTTCAACTATAGCAGCTTCGGATTGGAGCAATTCGCCCTCGCCATGCGGAACATCACCGGCGAGATGGTGGGGCCTTGGGCTTACGAGAGGTTTCTGAAGCAGATTGGGATGCCCCCCGGTATCAGGGACAACCAGTTCAGAGAGGTAACCTACAGGTCTGATAGAAAATTGAACTTCTCCTATGAACCTGGGTGGGGAGCAGGCGGGAGTGAAGGATGTAACGCATATGGTGCGGACAGAAGCCACAGCCAATACGGATACAACACAATAGTCTCCAGCACTTTCCCCTGTACCTCACGTGACTACGCAAGATTGGGCTACCTTTGGCTGAGGAAAGGGCGATGGAAGGACCAGCAGCTGGTTCCAGAAGATTGGATAAAACTGGCGACCAGCAGATACGTTCGAGATGACGGTGAAACTCCGAGCGACTACGGCTATACTTTCTGGATCCTGGATGAAGTAGAGGGTGTGCCAAACGATGCATTCGGGACCCGCGGAAACAACATGAATGACTGCTTCGTTGTCCCGAGCCTAGACCTGGTCGTCGTCCGACAAGGTAACAATAACGGCACAATTGACGAGAGACAAATATTCAGGACTTCCCTCATTCAGAATATCGTGACAGCATTTCCAGAGAACCTTTAGTGGACAACGGTAATCACCGGCGCGCGCGTGTTTGATAATAACATTATTAATCTATGGTTGAACTTCTGACAAGTATTTCAGGGGAAGTGATTACATGAAGAACACCCACGAAGAATCTGATGCTGAGTACCATCGCCTGATACAGGATCCGATTCCAGGACCCCTCGTCCCATTCAAACCGTTACGAAGCGAAGTGTATTCAATAAACGGGAAGCATACCGTTGCCATCGTTAGGTCAGACGATCGCAGGGATGGCATACGAGAAGCCTATCGTCTGATGGGTGGACTGGGAAAGATGACTGATGGAGTTAAAGGCGAGATTATAATTAAGCCCAACTGTAATACCGACGACGCCTTTCCCCGAAACTCTCATCACGAGACGGTCCGGGTTATCGCCGAAGAATTGATCGAGACCGGGTTTCCGGCGGATAAGATCTGCGTGGGTGACATGTCTGGGAGATATCGGGGGCTGCCCACCCGTAACACCATTGAGGAGATGGGCATCAAAGCGGTTGCTGATGACCTCGGCATCCAGGTAGGCTACTTCGAGGAGGAAGAATGGGTCACCGTGAAGCCCCCGGGATCTATATCCTGGCCTGACGGGATAAAGATCCCCCGGAGGATTCACGAGGCGGGGCGAGTCATTCTCACCCCCGTGATGAGGCCTCACCGTAGCCCAATATTCACTATTGCCCTCAAACTCTGTGTCGGGCTCATAGACTCCGTGGGGAGGGAGTGGCTCCACTGGAACAAGAATCAGGACTTGATGAACAGGATGATTGACATCAACCTCGCGTTCTCCACGGATCTTGTGGTGACCGACGCCCAAAAGTTTTTCACAGACAAAGGACCCGTCCACAACGTTATAGCTGAACCCGGGTTAACCATAGTCGGGAACAACAGGGTGGCCGCCGATGCCGTCGCGGTATGTATCATGAAGCAGCATAACTCGCACAGAATGGAAGATACCCCAGTCAGGGAGCACACTTCTTTCACCCTAGGAGAGGATAGGGGTCTAGGAAGCTCCAGCATCGAGGACATCGAGCTGCTGAGCTCCAATCTAGAGGAAGATATCCTCTTCGGAGACGTTGTCTCCCAGGTGAGAGAAGAGCTCGGCTATCAGCGATGATGTAGCTGGTTTCATTGATCCCTTTGAAACGAGAATCTTCTCTCCGCGTATTTTCCATCCCGTGTCTGGTATTCCACACTCTCCGGGAAGTCATAGGATACGTATACCGCCTTGTGGGTTTGCGGGTCCAATTCGCGAGAGCTGCCTCCCACCCGTTCTTCCCCAGATAATCTGCTAGAAACTTTGTGCTGAACCGTTGACCCGTAACACTCCGCTCATCCAGTAGAGCGATGAATGACCACGCTTTAGAGAATGCCTCAGCCATGGAGTCGTCGTCAGCATATAGTCTCCTTACTTTTTCAGGCATATGCTGGGATTCCTCGAGAGTCATCTCGCCGGGTTTCAACCTCAAGCCTGGTGGCGCACTGACCCCCAGGGTATTGACGGCAATATTATGACGATGAAGTTAAAGGACCATGCACTGGATCAATACCTCTATTCCATATTTTGAGGGGCTGTACCCTATCTCGGCAATGAATCCGATCTCCGGGCTTATTTATCGTGAGACCTTGCGGTCCCCTGCATGAGGCTTGTGATGGGGAGGGTTTGGGGGCACTGCTCCTCGCACTCTCCACACGCCACACAGAGGCTAGCCCTTCCCTCCACGGGGATCGCAATATGGTAGGCTGATCTCGTCTCCTCCATCATGCTGGTGTAGTTCTGGTTAAGGACCTCGATTATATCGGGGATGAGGACTCCCTCGGGACATGGCTGGCAATAGTTGCATTTGGTACAGCCAATGTATCCGAGTTCGTTGTACTTTCCCTTAACTCTCTTCACGAGGACTAGCTCCTTCTCCGTAAGGGTCTTCGGACCGGAACGCCCCGCGCTCACCAGGTTTTCCTCGACATGGCGCATAATACTCATGCCGCTGAGGACTACAGCAACCTCAGGCTGGTTCCAGACCCACTGGAGCGCCCACTCTGCCCCAGTCCTCCTTGTCTCGGCCTCATTCCAGATCCTCTGGATCTCTACAGGAGGGGCCATTGCTAAGCGCCCTCCTTGGATTGGCTCCATGACGATGACCGCGAGCCCCTTAGAGGCGGCGTACTTGAGCCCTTTGATCCCTGGGGCCTTGCTGCTAGACTCGGTATCCATATAGTTGTACTGGATCTGGCAGAAAGTCCATCCGTCATAGGCGTCAACGATCTCCTTGAACATCTCGAATGTATCATGGAAACTGAAGCCGAAATGTCCGATCTTACCCTCAGAAATCTTCTCCTCGGCCCATGCGATTATCCCAAGGTCCCGAACTTTAGGCCAACTCATCCGTCTGAGTGCATGAAGAAGATAAAAATCGATACGATCCGTTTCGAGTTTGTCTAATTGCTCGTTCAAAAGTCGATCAAAGTCCTCGTGAGTCTCAACGTGTCGGAGAGGCATCTTAGTGGCGAGAGCCACCTTCTGCCTGTAGCCGTCTTTGAGAGCTTTTGCTACGAGCCTCTCGCTGTTGCCACCATGGTAGGGATAGGCGGTGTCCACGTAGTTGAGACCACAGTCGATGGCGTGGCGTATCATCTTGATGGCCTCGGGCTCATCAATCTTAGAGCTGTCCCTGTCAAGCACGGGGAGTCTCATGGCCCCAAATCCCAAGGCAGAGACCTTCCAGTCAAGTTTCCCAAATTTGCGATATCTCAAGAAAAATCCCCTAGAGTCAATGTTATCATCTTGACGTTTCCTTATAGACATTCCCAAATCTTCCCGAGTGTTGGTTTCTCTTTAACTAAACTCTCTCATTCCAGCCAACTAAACCCACAAGATTTATACTTGAAGCGAATGGATCTAACGGTGTTAGGTGCTGGAGTTGCCAGGTGAGTACCAAACAGATTAGGGTGTTTTCTCCCGCTTCCATTGCAAACCTCGGCCCGGGCTTCGACGTTTTCGGAATCGCCCTCGACGGAATAGGGGACACCCTGACGGTGGAACTAGTCCCTGATCCCGGAGTCAAAGTCATCATGGGAGATGAAATGGCGACTTTGATCCCCGCAGACCCCGACAAGAACAGCGCTGGAGCCGTCCTTCAACACGTGCTAGACACTTATGATTCAAGCGATGGGTTCGTTGTCAAAATAGAGAAGGGAGTACCCCCTGGAAAAGGGATGGGCTCTTCAGGCGCTTCCGCAGCTGGAGCAGCATATGCCTCAATCCAGCTACTAGAGCTAGAGCTCTCAGCCAGCGAGGCAGTGAGGCTCGCCGCTCAAGGAGAGGCAGCCGTAGCAGGTAGCCCCCACGCGGACAATGTCTCAGCCTCCTTACTAGGGGGATTCGTGATGGTGGGCGCAGAGTATGATGTGGTACGCCTGGAACCCCCTATGTTCGATATCGTGGTGGTGGTTCCTGACGTCCACTACGAGAACAAGACAAGGCTCGCAAGGTCCCTCCTCCCCAAGAAGGTCCTGCTTAAGAACGCGGTCCATAATGTGGGCAACGCCTCTAGGATGGCGGCTGCTATTGCTATAGGTGACATCGAGCTTTTCGGGAATAGTATCAGCGACAACTTGGTGGAGCCGAGGCGGGCTGAGATGATACCAGACTTCTGGAAGGTTAAGCAGGCCGCCCTAGACTCAGGCGCCCACGGCTGCTCCATCTCTGGAGGAGGCCCCTCCCTTTTCGCCGTTGGGGGGGATGCCGCCCAGGTAGGAATGGCGATGGCCGAGGCCTTTGAGGGGGCGGGGGTCGCAAGCGAAATCTATCTAACCCGGCCAAGTAGGCAGGGTGCAAGGGTGATCTAGATGGTCTCAAGATTCATGTGCGTGGACTGCGGCCGAAACTTTGAGCTGGGACTGCGGCTGAGATGCAAGTGCAGGGGTCTCCTGGAGGTGGTGCACGAATTCCCCTGGATGGATAGAGCTATCTTCGACAAGAGGCTCTCGCAACGTAGCGGCCCGTACAGGAGTGGAGTGTGGCGGTTCAAGGAGCTTGTCTATTCAGGGCTAGATATGAGTTGGATTGTCTCTAGGCAAGAGGGCAACACCAACATCTACGCACATCAACGTCTCAAGGAATACACAGGGATAAGGAAGATCACTGTCAAGCATGAGGGGGAGAACCCAAGCGGCTCATTTAAGGACCGGGGGATGACTGTGGGGATCTCCGAGGCTGCGCGCCTTGGGGTCTCCTCCGTAGCATGTGCCTCTACGGGGAACACCTCGGCTTCCCTCGCTTCCTTTGCGGCTACCAACGGGATGAACTGCATCGTTTTTATCCCCGAAGGGATGATCGCCTACGGCAAGCTAGCCCAGGCCCTAAGCTACGGGGCAACTGTGCTTCAAGTTCGGGGGGACTTTGATGCCGCGATGTGGCTCGTCCAAGAAGCCTCTGCGGAACTAGGGCTCTATCTCCTCAACTCTGTAAACCCTTGGAGGATCGAAGGGCAGAAATCCATAATATTCGAGCTTATCCAGCAGAGGGGGTGGGAGTCCCCTGATTGGATCGTACTTCCTGCTGGGAACCTAGGGAATACGTCGGCCTTTGGCAAGGCCCTTAGGGAACTAAAGTCTCAAGGGCTCATTGACGCGATGCCCCGCCTCGCCTCGATCCAAGCTGAGGGGGCCAACCCATTCTATAGTCTCTGGGCGGAAAGAGAGGAGTCTCTGATCCCCATAGAGCCTCACACCGTGGCTTCCGCCATTAAGATCGGGAACCCTGTGAGCTGGAAGAAGGCCATCAGGGTTATTGAGGAGACTAACGGGGTTGTGGAGCAGGTTTCAGATCAGGAAATAATGGACGCCAAGGCGGTAGTGGGACGATGCGGCGTTGGGTGTGAGCCAGCCTCAGCCGCCTCAGTCGCGGGGGCGAGGAAGCTGGTGGACGTTGGAATCATCAATCCCGAGGATGACGTGGTCTGCGTCCTTACGGGAAATCTACTCAAGGATCCTGGGGCTACAGTCAACTACCACACCGGAGTTATTGATGGGGTCAGACCCAGGTTTGCCAATACCGCCATGGTTGTGAACGCTGATCTCGCGAGCGTTGAAGCGGTTCTGAATAACCGAGCTCTTATAGGTTCAAGGAATGAGTGAAGCTGCGATGGATTATAGGGTATTTAAATTTGGGGGGTCAATCCTCAAGGACGCTCAAGACTTTGAGCGGGTAGCGGACATCGTGGCTGGAGAGTTGGCTAAGGGGAACCTCCCCATCCCAGTGGTCTCCGCCGTAAAGGGTGTCACCGACCGTATTGTTGAGATTGTGGAAGGAGTTAAGGACGGCTGTGAGATAGACTATGGGCTCTTAATTAAAAACATGGTCAAGGAGCACATCGACCTCTTGCCAGACCCTGACAACCTGCCGCCCGCTCTCATGGAGGAGTTCGAGAACCTTGAGCACGTCTTGGGATACGTTGAGACCTCGGGGGAGCTAAATGACTCTACCTTTGCCTTTACTATATCACGAGGGGAGAGGTTCTCTAGCTTTATCTTATCCGAGCATCTCTTTGCGAGGGAGGTGAAGCACGAGTGCTTCGCTGGAGAAGATATCCTAGTCACCGACGAGAACTATCGGGATGCTCTAGTAGACCTAGACAAAACCAGAAAGAAGATTCTCCAAGAGCTAGAAGGCTGTCTCAGGGTTCCAATGGTTCCTTTAATAGCAGGTTTTTCAGGTAGGAGCGAGTCCGGCAGGGTTTCCATCCTCGGGAGGGGGGGTACAGACGACACTGCAGTTTGTGTCGCCTTCTGTCTTGGGGCCAACCAGGTAATCAAGTACGTGGATCAGAAGGGTATTATGACCATTGACCCCCAGTTCCTTGATGAGGTAAAGCAAATGCCCCAGTTTAACGGGGCGCTTGAGAATCTCCCGGAGCCGAAGGTGGTGCCCTACCTCACCTACGTTGAGGCCTCGGAGATGATGAGGGAGGAGCGGATAAAGGTAGTTCACTATAAGGTGCTCAATCCTCTGATTATGGGCGATATCAGGTTCCACATCAAGGACATTCTCCACCCCGAGAACCCCGGCACAGTTATCGGCCCTGAGGACGGTAACCATGACGAGACCTGGTCTGGGAGGCCAAAGGCCATCACGTTCCAGAGGAACCTCTCGGGGCTCCGTTTTCTTCCCACCCAATCCCGCACACCTACCGAGGTCTACGCGAAAGTCTTTGGGTCCCTCGCGGAGAAGAAGGTGGATGTCCGATACATATCAATATCAGGGTTTCAGATCTCCCTCCTTATGCCTAAGCTAGATCTCACCAAGGCCATCGAGGCGCTGGAAAACCTTGACGTCGCCCTAGATCTCTCCTCACTGGACGGCCCCAAGGGCACTTTCAGCATGGTGGGCTCAGGGATGAAGGGGGTGAAGGGTCTTCTTAGCAGGGTGACGGGCACCATTGGCCTCAATGGGGTTAACATCGAGCAAGCCACCCAGCCCTATGGAGAGAACATCATTCGGTTCAGCGTCGACGATAGGGATATCCCCATCGCGGTGACCGCGCTTTACAGTGAATTTTTCAACTGAGGTAGAATAGAATGACAATAAAACGGGCATGCATCCTGGGTGCAACCGGAGCTGCAGGTCAGAACATCGTAGAATCCCTTACCGACCACCCTTGGTTCAAGATAGATGCCCTGGCAGCGTCCAGCAGGTCCGCTGGAAAGAGATACGGAGACGCTATAAAGGAAGCCGTTTTCTTTGAGAAGACACCGGGAGACAAAGTCCGCAACATGACGGTTCTGAACGTGGATGAGATCGATCCTCTGAATTATGACCTAGCTTTTACTGCCCTCCCCTCGGGGGTTGCGAAAGGACTCGAAGCAAAATTCGCTGCACACATCCCGGTGTTTAGCACAGCCTCGGCCTATAGGTATGAGGACGATGTCCCGGTGCTGATTCCTGATGTCAACCCCAAACACATAGCTCTTATCGACGTGCAGCGCCGGAACCGGGGGTGGAAGGGGTACATTGTTCCAGGACCGAACTGCACGACGGTGGGACTTGTCGCGACCCTGAAGCCCATCATGGACGCCTTCGGGGTGAAGAGAGTGAGGATGATCTCTATGCAGAGCCTTTCTGGGGCAGGGGAGAAGGGCCTCAGGATTGACTCCCCCTATCGGGCAAAGGTAGAGATGAACGTATACCCCTATATTGAGGGGGAGGAGGAAAAAGTTGTCAGGGAGACTAACAAGATCTTGGGGAGCATCGCAGATGGAAAGATCGTCAACGCTGGGATTGATATCCACGCTACATGTACTAGGGTCTACGTCGACAAGGTCCATACTGAGGTGGTAGACGTCGAGACGGAGAAGCCTGCAACCCTAGATCAAATTAAGGCGGTACTTGTGATGTACGAGTCAGAGCCACAGAGGCTTGGGCTTCCATCAACCCCAGAGAGGTCCATCCTAGTTTTCGACGAGAAGGACATGCCCCAGCCTAGGCTCCATAGAGAGCAGGGTTATATGGTGACTCAGGTTGGAAGGCTGCAAGAGAATCCCGTTTTAGTGAACGGTTTCACATATATTGTAACTAGTGATAACCTAGAGAAAGGAGCTGGGGCGGGAGTCGTTAACACAGCCGAGTTCCTTAAGGTCAAAGGATATCTCTAGAGAGATGAAACAACAGATGGCGGAACCATTGAAAGTCGCTCTCCTTGGCGTGGGCACAATAGGCAGAGCCCTCCTCCAGGCAACTCATGGCGACCTCAGATTCAAGTTTGTGGTCCTTGGGGATAGCAGCGGAGCTGTCGCCAAGAAAGAGGGCTTCGCGGACAGCGAGATCGCTGAGATTATCCGACTTAAAGAGTCTGGAAGTTCCATTTTAGACCACTGGGGAACCTCGGATCATCTTGAGGGCGTTGGGGAGGCTCTGGGCAATTATTATGTCGATGCACTTGTGGATGCAACCGCGAGTCAGACCTTCGATCTGATCAACCGATCTCTGAATTACACCTCAGTGGTGACTGCGAACAAGATCCCGATAGCGGATGTACATTATGGTCAGTACGAGAAACTGGTTTCCAAGGCGAGGAAAGAGGGGCGGATTCTTGACTTCGGGACCACCGTGGGGGCCGGTATGAGGATACCCGACGTGATCATGGAGATGGGATCAAATGGCGTGAACCGTTTCATGGGATGCCTCAGCGGGACCATGAGCTTCATATCCCAGAGACTGAACCAGGGGCATACTCTTTCCTCCGCAGTCAAAGCTGCCATGGAGCCCCCGCGGAGTTACACAGAGCCGGACCCTCGGGTTGATCTGGGGGGTCTTGACTTTGGGAGGAAGCTTGTGATCCTCATAAGAACATGCGGGAAGGCAGTTGAAATCAATGATGTGGAGATCCAAAACCTGGTGCCCCCACACCTTAAGGCGCTGCCCCTCGGGGAGTTCCTAGAGAGTCTTGGGGACCTCGACCACTCCTTGGGGACAAGGTTCGAGGACGCCAGAATAAACGGAGATGTTATCTGGTATGTAGGGACCGCGGATCTTGTCAAGAGGATATATTCTATAGAATTCACAAAGTTCCCAGCGAACGACCCCATTACTAGTAGCAGGGACTCTGATAACGTGCTGACGCTCTACCCAAAGGGATGGACAAGACCCGTCTCCATTATAGGTCCTGGGGCGGGACCAACAGAGACTGCATCCGGTCTGATCCGAGGTCTCCGGAACGTAGCTGAGAACGTGTATTAAGGTACCATTTTTTTCATCCTCTCTTTCGAGGGCTTTTTCAATCAGGGAGGGACTCCATCTATGATTGTTATGGAGTCTGATAGGTATGAGCGAATCATGGTAACGATGCGTCTAGGGGTCCCGGACAGGGTTCCCTGGGCCCTCTGGGGCCACTTTCCAGCTGTCCCCTTTCTCAAGTACTACAGCTGGGAGAAGGCGAACAGGGACGGCGAGGAGTCCGCTCGGGCCCACCTAGCCCTCCTAAGATCCCTGGATTACAAGATGGACCTTCTCAAGGTTACCCCGTTCTACAGGTTCATGGCCTGTCAATGGGGCTCCAAGTTCCGTTGGGAGGACAACAACGAGTCACCTCCAACGATTGACGTCATTGTAAAAACCTCTAGTGACTGGGAGAAGCTCTGGGTACTGGATCCCCGGAAGGAGCTCCGGGAATCCCTAAGATGCGTAGAGATCCTCTCCAAGGAGCTGTATGGGATGCCCTTCATCTACACCATTCCCAGCCCCATCGTCCAAGCCCTCCACGGCGTTTCGAATCCCGAGAGGGTCTATAAGGACATGGTGGAGAACCCAGACGCCCTCAGGGAGGGGCTGGAGACCATAACCCAGACCACTATAGACTTCGCGAAGGAGGTGATTGCCGAGGGGGCTACAGGGGTCTTCTTCGGAATCGGCGGCGGGGGTAAGTTCTGGTCCCGTATGACTCGCGAGCAACTCGAGGAGTACGCCTTAGGATACGATAAGATGGTACTGGAAGCTATCAGCGATGCCCCTGTAAAGCTCCTCCATATCTGCAGCGCGGGAGGTGAGGACCCCCAGAGGAACGGGGGCTACATGGAGGAGGGCTGGTTCAAGAACTACCCGGTGGACGCCATCAACTGGGACAACGCCCTTTTTACACCTGTAGAGAGGGCAAAGGAGATCTACGGGGGCAAATTCTGCATCGTTGGGGGAATCGACAGGAAGAAAACTCTCTTTGAGGGAACCCCTCATCAAGTGGAGGTAGCGGTTAAGGACGCCATTGACAGGGCTGGTAGGGGTGGAGGCTTCATTGTGGGTCCTGGATGTACCCTGAACGCGTCTACGCCTGTAGAGAACTATAATGCCGTGGCTCGGGCCGTAGAAAAGTACGGTAAATACAAGAGTTAAGGGCGCACGCGATTTCTCTGCTTCGCGGATCCATAAAGCCTACAACAGAATTTTTTTTAAGCTAGTTCACATTGAGATTTTGAAGCATCGAGCTTTTTGGATTTCTGGGGTGAATGATTGGAGGCCAACGAGAAGATCAAGGGGATCGTGGGAGAGGTCAGCCTAGAGAGAAACAAAGGCAAGTTTAACTCCTTCAGCATTACCGTGGGGCTTACTTTGAAGAAAGGTGGGCTCACATACGCTCAAGGCGAGCGGCTTATCACCAAGATGCGGAAGGAACTCCTTGGGAAGGAAGTGGAGATCTCTGAGATCAGTCATCTCTGCCCTGTCTGCGAGAAAGGGTTTAAAACCATGCTGGGAATGAGGCAGCACGTTCGTATGGTCCACAATAAAGATAAACCGAAGGAAAAAAGGATAGCAACTAAAACGAAGATACCCCCTAAAAAGAAGAAAAAGACCAAGGAAAATTCTAGCTGAAAAAACCATTGTTCCGTATGACCATATTTAAAGACGGCTGCATTACTGATACATTGGCTCCTCTTCTTCAAGATATTCCCCGCGCGCGCGAGTCTACCGCGCTCTGTAATCCTTGTAGGGTTTTATCATTCCAATTTACTCGGAATGCCACATATGAATCATCATTTGATTATTTGTTTTAATCCCGTTTAGGATGAAGACAACAATTTGTTAGAAAATCTTTACAAGGGTCTGGTTTAAATACCAATACGCAGGGAAAGAGCCGCATATGGTACTGGAGAAGTTGGGCTCGAGCCTTTACGATGCCCTCCAGAAGGTTTTCAGGGCAGCGGTGGTGGATGAAGACCTAGTTAAGGAGCTTGTAAGAGACTTCCAGAGGGCCTTACTCCAGGCTGACGTTAACGTCCAACTCGTTATGGAGTTGAGCCAGGAGATCCAGCAGCTGGCCCTCGACGAAAAGCTGCCTCCCGGCATCAGCCGCCGGGAGCACGTCGTGAAGACGGTCTACGACAGTCTCACAAACTTGGTAGGGGAAAGGCCCCGTCAGTTTGATATCCGTCCCGGCAGGCAGAATATCATCATGCTCATTGGGATCCAGGGTTCCGGGAAGACCACCCATGCCGCCAAGCTGGCCCGCTACTTCCAGAAAAGGGGGCTGAAGCCTGCTCTCATCTGCGCCGACACCTTTAGGCCCGGGGCTCATGACCAGCTCCAGCAGCTCGCCGAATCTATAAACGTGGACTTCTATGGGGCGCCTGGGAACCATGACCCCATCAAGATCTCTGGAGACGGAGTTAAAAAGTTCCGTGATTATGAAGTAGTGATCCTAGATACATCGGGGCGCCATAAGGAGGAAAAGTCCCTTATTGTCGAAATGCAGCAAATCGTCAAAGCCGTTAATCCCCAAGAGATCGTACTAGTTCTGGACGGCACTATTGGGCAGCAGGCGACGGTTCAGGCCTCGGCCTTCCAAAAAGCCACCAAGGTGGGCTCCATCATCGTCTCGAAGCTTGACGGCTCCGCCAGGGGCGGGGGCGCCCTGAGTAGCGTCGCAGCAACAGGGGCCCCCATTAAATTTATCGGCATTGGGGAAAAGATCGATGACTTGGAGGCTTTCGTCCCGAGTCGTTTCATCGGTAGACTATTGGGGATGGGGGATATCGAGAGTCTCGTCACAAAGGTGAAAGAGGCGGAGGTGGATTTTTCTCAGAAGGATATCAACTCTATACTATCCGGAAAGTTCACCCTCTCGGATATGTATCATCAGTTCGAGGCGATGAGGAGCATGGGCCCCCTCCAGAAGGTCCTCAGTATGGTTCCGGGTTTCAGTTATAAGCTTCCGGAGGCTCAACTTGAAATGGCAGAGGAGCGGATGGACAGGTGGAAGTACATCATCGATTCCATGACCCCTGGAGAGCGGGAGACCCCCAAGATCCTTAACGCCTCCCGGGTCAGGAGGATCGCCCAGGGCTCCGGGACCACCGAGAAAGAAGTAAGAGAACTTATAAAGCAGTATAACGCGGTGCGTAAGATGTTCCGGCAGCTAAAGGGTAGACGGAGAATGCTCAATAGGCTGCCCTTCAAGTTCGGATGAGGTTGTTTCAATGCCTAAATCACGTGGACCGCGAAGAAAAAGCCGCAGTGTCCTCACCAAGAGGGTGAGGGAAAAAGGTAAGTTAGGCCTCAGCAGGCTCCTTGTTGAGTATGATTTGGGGGATAAGGTGGTTATCAATATAGACCCAGCGATCCAGAAGGGGATGCCCCATAAACGGTTCCAGGGGAAGGTCGCGACGGTGGTGGAAAAGAGGGGAAACGCGTTCGTCCTTGACATCCCTCAGAGGAAGACGTCTAAGCTTGTGATCGCCCGCCGAGAGCATATCCAGAGGCATAGTTGAGGTTCTCGATTTTGTCCATTAAAGAAAAGAAGCCTATCACTGTCGCAGAAGTGAAGAAGCTGCTAGAGGCCGGTATCGATGATCTGGATCCATTACAGAGAAGAGTCCACGACTACACTGTGAGATTCAGCAAATTGGAGGCCGATCGGGGGAAGGCCATGCTGGATGATCTTATGAAGATAGGCATAGAAAGGACCTTAGCAGTCCAGATCGTGAACGCTCTCCCGGAGAGCATCGGCGAGATAAGGACCTTTTTGGGGCGGCGCCGGATCATCGCTGAGGGCCTAATGACGACTATATTGGGGATAATTGAGAAATACAGGTCCCAATAAGTAGTTAACAATATACTTTAGGTCCGGTAAGCCCTATGCTAAGATCCCCCAAAAAGTACGAGGAATACGCATACGTTCTCGATGAGTTCACCCACGGCAGGTTAGGGGTACATCGGTCACAGTTTCCAGGGCGGGAAGTGATTCAGATCATCGGAGACTCCTTCTTCACCCTTCTCGAGGCCGTCCCCCACAAGGACACGAGGTTCCCCCAGGGGGAGCGGATCTATGTAGGGAAAAAGGGGCGTACCAAAGTGGAGCACATTCTGGGGCGCATCAGCTACCATAAGCTTACATCGGAGGCGAGGGCTGAGCTCCCCGTCATATTAGAGACGATAATTAAGGCTGACGAGCTTCGATTCATCCATTTCTTCAACAACTCCCAGTCCCTGACCCCCAGGATGCACGCTATATCGCTAATCCCAGGCATCGGGAAGCGGCTTATGTGGCAAATCATAGAGCAGAGGGAGAGGAAACCCTTCAATGGGTTCGAGGACCTCCAGGGCAGGGTGAACCTCACGGACCCTGTGAAGCTGCTTGGTCGCAGGATCATCAAGGAGCTTTCTGAGGAGGAAAAATACCAGCTCTTTGTCCGTTCTGCTTAGAGTACGCTTGCTGTCTGAAACAAACCTCAGAAGCAGGCAGATCTACCTGTAGGAGAGATGCACAATACCTCACTAGCTTGGTTCAGGAATGTTTCCTTGCCGAATGCGGTTTCGAGGAGCGCGATTCCAAACCCAATTGGAATCAGTTAGTTTTCCTGTTGAATTGTAACCCTGGCCTCCTAGAAGCAGTGACCGCCCTTTTCCCCGCATATCTCCTGACAGGATATGGCAACTCAAGAAGTCGCTGAATGGAAAAATGTCAACAAACATCAAAGTAAAGGGGGATTAGTTAGATAACCTTCTCTTTTGATCTTGATGATTCTGGACTATTTTAATCCGATCAATCAAATATAAAGATCTCTTCTCTTACACATTTTCTATATTGTACAATAGAGGGAGGGGGGTCTTAGAGATCACCTAAGAAAACACCACCAAATGCCAAAAGGACCCATTAAGCGCTCCAAATCGATCTGAACTTAAATAAAAAATAGGCTCTTAAGTAACAAATTCTAAGAAAATATATACTTCAACTCCTCCAACAAGTTTTTAAGACTCAACCTCTCCAGCATCACGGTAACGATGAACGCCAGCAACTTCCGCGTCAAGAAGAATATGTCATACGCCCGTCGAGAGTATATGGGTGGCATACCCGGCAGCAAGATCGTAAAGTTCACCATGGGTAATCCTAACAAGGAGTTTAATTATACTGTCGAGCTTCGCAATCTCAAGGCGGGGCAAATCCGCCACAACGCCCTAGAGTCTGCTCGCATCGCGGCCAACCGAACTCTTGAACCACTAGGAAGAGAAAACTTTTTCCTGAAAATAGTGCCCTTCCCTCATCAGGTCCTAAGGGAGCACAAACGCCTTAACGTTGCCCAGGCAGACCGATTTCAGGAAGGCATGAAGAAGGCCTATGGTAAAGCTGTCGGCACTGCGGCTCGGCTCAAGATGAACAAGCCCATCCTCATCGCGAAGGTAGACGAGGAAAACATCGAGAGCGCCAGAACAGCCCTTAAACGGGCTAAGGACAAGTTCCCTGTTCCATGCAGGATAATCGTCAAGAAAAATTAGAGTTTTGAGCCCAGAGTCCAACCTCCCAGATTTCCCACTGATAAGGATAAAAACAGGTAGTCCCACAAGCTCCCACAGTGGACTCTATGTACAACCTAGATCAGGATCGAGTGGCTCGGGAAATTAAGGAACGTAAGGCCACGAGGGTCCTCCTTCAGGTCCCCGCAGGCCTCCGCCCCACCGCCTTCACCCTGGCCCAGACTCTCACCGAGGAGACCGGCGCAGAAATCATAATCAGCGGCGACTCCTGTTTCGGGGCATGCGATCTCGCCCTTATCCCGGCCCAGACCATCGAGGCTGACCTCATAGTACACTATGGTCACAGCCTAATGATCAAATCTAAGACTCCCGTCCTATACGTCGAGGCAGCATACGACTTCGACGCACCCGCCCTCGCCCTGAAAGCCCTTCCCCTCATAAAGAACTGGGCCCAAGTCGGTCTCACCACCACTGTCCAACACGTCCACCGTCTTAGGGAGGTCGCTGATACCCTTCAAGCCAACGGGCTTCTCATATCCATAGGTAACGGCAACCCCACCTACCCCGGTCAGGTCCTAGGATGTGACTATACTGCCGCCCGGGCCATTGCCGATGACATACAGGGATATCTCCATATCGGCGCCGGCAGATTTCACCCACTCGGCCTCGCCGCCACTACCGGGAAACCCATTGCCACTGCAAACCCCTACACCATGGAAACTCAATTGCTCCCTGAGCGGGAGGTAAAAGTCCTCGCCATGAAACGTATGGCAGCCATCCACGCTGCTAGGAATGCTCAGACCTGGGGCATCCTCGTTAGCACCAAGCCTGGACAATGTCACATCCCCCTGGCCAGACGCTTCCAGAGGCTCTTCACAGAGCACGGTAGACAAGCTTCTATCATTCTTCTTGACATGATCACCTCGGACGCCCTCGCCAATTTCACTGAGCCTCAAGCTTATGTTGATACCGCATGCCCCCGCATCGCTATTGATAACCCCCCTGACACCACCCGCCCCACCCTCACTCCAAACGAGGTCCTCATCTCTCTCAACAAGAAAACATGGGAAGACTCCTGGGCCAAAGGCTATCTAGAAACTAGCTAACAAAAAGAAAAAGGACAAACGTCTCCTACTCTAACTAGTCTTAGTAAGCGGGTGAGTAAAGTTACTGATGCTATAAAAGAGATTAAACGTTTCGCGCGTGCATAGAATTTGGCGATAATATCCAATGTGATTTGGTAGATCATAGGGTTTATTAAAAAGAGGAGCGATTAGAGGCCCTGAGCTCTCAAAGTTTAACCAAACGATCCTATAGAGGGTTCAAACATACTCAAGGATTCAACACAAAACTAAGGGTTTCCGAAAACAATGGCGAAAAAGATGGAAGATAAGGACGTATTCCCCGGCGCGGAACTAGCGGTGATTGAGGTCTTCCAAAAGGGGGTAGGAGCCTATCAACTGCATGGGGATGTTCGATCCGCTGAGCTCGGGAGGGCCCATTACGACCTCATAGACAGGCGCGTTAAAGTAGAAAAAAAGACAAGGGATCTTATCCTCCCTTTGGAGGGCTCAGACGTTATGGCTGAGGTAGGTTCCGTGATGAGGAGGGACGCCAGGGTGGATATTTTCAGGATAGACGGCGAGAATATAGCCAAGCCGTGGACGGGGGAGATCCACATCAGTAGCGTAGAGAGAGAGTTCTCTAGAGATATGGCTATGGCCATGAAGAGTAGTGATATCATCAAAGCCAGGATAATCAATACCAAGAACAGGATGATCCTGCTCTCGGTCAGGGGCCCTGAGTATGGTGTGGTCTTTGGTTATTGCACTAGGTGCGGTTCCATCTTGGAGCTGCAGCAGGGCCGTCTCAACTGTCTTAAATGTGACCGGGGCGAGAGGAGAAAGATTGCATCCACCTACGGGAAGGAGGATCTCGTGTGAAGCTCAACAAAGTCAGTGTAAATGGGAAGCAGCTTCAGCTGGAGTTCGGTGGTGAGGGACACACTCTCCTCAACCTACTGCAGAGCTCCCTACTCCGGATCGGTAACGTAAAGTTAGCAGGATACTCCCGTCCCCACCCCTTAATGGACAGGTCCGTATTTTATGTCACGCTGAAGAGGGGGTCGGATTTCGATAGAGTTCTCATCAGGGGCGCCAAAGATGCCAAGAAAGGCCTCGCAGACTTTTTAAAGAAATTTAAGGCAGAGATCGCTAAGAGAAACTAGTACCATGAAAAAACGCCCTTAGAGATTTGATGCCTCAGAGGTGTGATAAAGACTCAGAGAATCA
This sequence comes from Candidatus Bathyarchaeota archaeon, assembly GCA_030739585.1. Taxonomy (NCBI): domain Archaea; kingdom Thermoproteati; phylum Candidatus Bathyarchaeota; species Candidatus Bathyarchaeota archaeon. The sequence continues at coordinate 29,240 of JASLYX010000003.1, read as the reverse complement.
AGAAAGAGATACGGGTCATCAGATCCCATCATTCAGAGTCCTCCCTAAAAGTATCTATGAAACCGTTAGTGTTGTATTAGGGAGGAGTACTGGCTAGATGGAGTCTTAAAGACCAGTTCTGGGGATCCAATCCCTAACCACAGATATAGTCGGGGCGACGAAAATCTCCGGCCATCACCCTTAGACAAGGGGTATCCTCTTTCACCGAGACCTTTTTGACGACAGCGCAGAGATCGCTTTTCTAGAGATTATCTCTGAGGACAGGGAAGCCCGCTCTAGCCTTATGATTCAAGGCCACCTCGCCGAAACGCAAGTTCCAAGCCCCCCCCGTATTCAAGGTAGATGAGAACAAAGTAACAAGAATCCTGAAGTCCAGTCCAAGAACCATAATATATACTTCGTGGTTTTTTGGATTGCCCGATTCTTAGCCGATTCATTCAAACTAAATTAACAAACATAATCTTTAAAAATAACTTTTTAGAGTAGAGGTTGGCAGCAGGAGGGTATTCTTGGTAAAATTCTGTTCAGAGTGTGAAACGATGCTTGTACTCGACGTTAATCAAAAGATGTATGTCTGTAAAAAGTGCGGGGCAGAAGAGCAGATTGAGGCCGAGAGATCCATCCCCAGAGAAAACAAGGGCCAAGAAAAGATCATCATGATCGGCACGAAGGAGAAGAATCTGAATGTCCTCCCCCAGACCAAGATCAAATGCCAAAAATGTGACAACGCCAGTGCCTTCTGGTGGATGGTTCAAACCCGGGGCATCGACGAGAGCGCCACTCAATTCTTCCGCTGCACCAAATGTTCACATACATGGCGAAGCTATGCCTGAAGGGGGCATCTTTTTAGATAACTCCATGCCTAAGTATAGTCATAACCACCATCAAAACTGAGGGGTTCCATTGTTTGAAGTAGAATTATCACGAATCGACACCTTCCGAAACCTGGTAAAAGCATTATCGGTCATCGTCGACGAGGGAACTTTCAATATAGACGGGGCCAAGATGAAGCTACTAGCTATGGACCCGAGCCACGTAGCCATGGTAGACTTTGAGCTCCCTAGTGAGTTCTTTGACAAATACATCTGTGAGGGGGAGAATAGGCTCACCCTGAACATCGGTGAGTTCCTCAAGTTCATTGACAGAGTAGATAAGGACGAGAATGTTCGGATTAGACTAGATGAGCCCAACGCTAGGCTGAACATTCACTGTAAGAGGGGTGGACACACCCGCAGGTTCTCTATGCCAATCCTAGAGCCCCTAGACGACGAGGTACCTCAGCCCAAGATTTTCTTCAAGGCTTCAGCGCGAATCCTAACTCAGAGCCTCCGGAGGGCCATCAGGGACTCTACCCTGGTAAGTGAACATGTTAAGATGGAGGTCGCGAGCGACATCTTCAAAGTGAACGCCACTGGGGATATGGGGAGCGCTCATAGCGAGTGGGCGAAGGATTCTGACGAACTTTTAGAGATCAAAATGGAGGAGGCCGCGAGCGCCACTTTCACGTTAAGCTACCTCCAGGACATCGTTAACGCAGTCACGGCATCCAGCGAGGTCGCCAACCTGGAGATCTCTACAGATATGCCCATTAAGATGGATTTCGAGCTCCCCCAAGGACATCTGTTATACTATTTGGCGCCCTGTATCGGCGTCTAACTTTTCTGTAATAAATCTTTACTTTCACGGTTCACTTGTTAACATAAATTGCCAAGAGGAATCTCAAATTGTCCGGTTCTTCTGTTTTTATACCTTTAATGATGGAGCTTTTGCATCTCCTAAGATCCATTAATGCCCTCGTTAGACCTGATCTAGAGGGATTTGACGCGCGCGCAAGACTGAATGCACTACCCGAGTAGTTCGCATTTATGACTGACATCATCCCCGTTGAGAGAATTGTTTTCTACCTCTTTTTCTATCACGTTAACCCCCCCCAACATGTCTATGTCAGATGCGTTATAACTGCCATCAAGTCGATGGAGGGATTAGCGTTCACATGGAAGGGGACCGACCAGTTCACTCAACTAATGAATCTATTTTCGTAATCCCTGTTGATGTTACTTTTCGAAAAGAAAACGGTAGCACTGATATTCAGCAAGACCACGGAGACTAGAGGGACGGCGACCTCTAGGAACACGCTTGGAAATGGCATTCTACTGCTTGAGCGAGGGTACGCGTGTAGCCTCTATTAGGGTCAAAGGTCCAATCTAGCCTGGCACTTTTTGGGAAAAGGATAATATTCCCCCGTGTTTCCATAGGTTTGGAAGTGGCCCAAAAGTGATCTCCGAGAGGGAGGCTGCTAAATACCCTTTCCTCCACAACGCTGTTACACTCGTTCATGCCATAGACCTAACCTTAGAGGATCTTATGGATCCAGGACACGCAAAAGTCCTGGACCGGGCCGAGAAGCGAGTCGCTCAGGCCATAATAAACGGTGAGACTACCTCCGAGCTAGAAGACACTATCATGGAGCTGTTATCTTTTCCTGTAGGCAACATGTTCGTTACCGCCTTGGGAGAGGAATTCCTCTTCAGAAGATATGCCCTCTCGGAGGCGGTGAGGGCTCAAGGACTCCTGAAAGACGAGACGGAGGAGCGATTGGCTAAGATCGCAAGACTCGAATTCGGTTGGACCCTCAGACTTGTTGACGAGAGGCTTGACGGACGTGTGTATAAGTTTGAGTTGCTTTTTAGTGATTACCTGAGGAATGCTGCGGTTTTCAGAGAGCCCAAGTGGAAGATCGTGAACCGGCTTATGAAGGGAGGTTACGTTCTTCTAACAAGGAGGGAGGCAAGCAGGCTATTACAGGAAGAGATCCAAGGGCGAATCAAAAATCTGGTTTCAAAACGCGGCCAGATATCTCTCCCCGGTCCCCTTGGGGCTAAAGTGGAGATCCTCAAGAAGATTTTCGAGGAGAATAGGATGAGACTAATGGGGGGTGATCTTCCCCCGAAACTCGTGAACGAAGCTTTTCCCCCATGCATTCGGCATGCGTACGAGGGACTTATGGTGGGAAAGAGGCTCAGCCATATGGAGCGGTTCGGCCTTACGTCTTTCCTGATCAATGTGGGGATGGATATTGACGAGATCGTGAGTCTCTTTATGTCCGTTACAGATTTCGATGAGGAGTTTACTCGGTACCAGATAGAGCACATAGCCGGGCTCAGGGGGGGTCGGACCAAATATACGCCGCCCACATGTTCCACATTCAAGACCCACAGCGTTTGCATTAACCCTGAGAGGCTCTGTCAGCACACCAAGCATCCTTTACACTTTTACAGAATAAAGGTGAGGGACATCCAGAGAAAACAAAGTCTGGAAAGTGCGGACTTAGCGCTCGTGGATAATTAATGTGCAGGAGAAGGGAGCGATAGGAGCCAAGGAGCAGAATGATAAGACTTTACGGCTTGTCAATTACGGTCTTCATTTCTGCAGGAAGTATGACAATCTCGTGAGGTACAACCCGGAGCTATGTGGAGATTGTGAGTACAATGACTTCAGGATTAATATTCCTCCCCTTAAGGAAAGTGGTTTTTAAAGTTTCGAAAATTCTATTAAGTGTGAACAAATGATCGAGCAGGACTTGGGAAGCGTAGAGTACGTCTCGAATCAGTTCGGTAAATTTTATTCTACCGGAGCTCAGTGCGTGGATGCTCCCCCAGAGATCAAGCATCGTGAGTTCGGGTTTCTCTCATTCAGGGGAAGGACCATGTTCCGCCACATCGGTTTCGAGGTCATCGAGGAGCTCAGGGGATATCTGAGGAACTACTCCCCTGCCCACTCTTACTTCTCGGCAGCTTATTACAATAAACCCCGGGCCTCAATGGTGGAAAAGGGCTGGATTGGGGCGGACCTTATTTTTGACATAGACGCAGACCACTTTGTTCTCTCCTGCCAGAAGATCCATGACCGCTGGACCTGTAAGGCCTGCGGAGAGGCAGGGAAGGGGCATCCCCCGGAACGTTGCCCGGGTTGTGGTAAAGCAACCTATTTCCTAGAGAATTGGATATGCGGGAACTGCCTTGACGCAGCGAAGTACGAGGCCCAGAAGCTCATAGATATGCTGATCCAGGATTTTGGCTTCCAGCCCTCCGAGCTCTCGGTTAACTTTTCGGGGAATCGGGGGTACCATGTCCATGTGAGGAGCCCGGTGGCAAAGGAACTCGATCAGCTGGCAAGGCGGGAGGTGGTGGATTACATCCTAGGGATAGGGATAGAGGCCCAATATCAAGGCCTTACCCCGAGGCATGCGGGGGGCGGATCCATGCTGGAGCGCGGTGGCTGGAGGGGAAGAACCATCAGGGCCCTTTACGATTTCATCGGAAAGTCGACCCCTGATGAGATTAAAGCGCTGAGATTGAGCAGGAAAACCACCCGGGATCTGGTCGTGGAGAAAGACAAGATCCTCTCTTCTTTGATGAATCAGCATCCCAGCCGCATCGTACGATATATTGACAAAAAGTCCATGGGAAATCTGCTGAATATAGCAGTGGAAGAGCAGGCTTCGGCGATCGATACCGTGGTGACCACTGATCTCAAAAGATTGATACGGCTTCCCAATACTCTCCATGGTAAGACGGGATGGCTCACCCAGAACGTCACCATCGAGGACCTCCCGGATTATGATCCTCTTACCAAAGCTGTTGCATTCCAAGAGGGGCATAAGAAGATCTACATTAAACATGCCCCCGAGATCAGTCTCCAGGGGGAGAGCTATGGGCCCTTCAAAGAGGAGACCCAAGAGCTTCCCATGGCGGTCGCGATGTTTTTCCTGTGCAGAAAGTCGGCGAGGGTTGTGAACTGATGGATAAATACTCAAGGCTCCTAGATGTTTGTAAGAGGGAGAAGCGTTCTGGGGAACTCCAGGCTCTCCCAGATAATTTTTTTGGGAAAATGACTGAGTACCTCGCAGAACTTAGGAGGGAGAATCGAATGCTCGATAAAACCTCCCTAAAGGGGCGGATCTCAGAGAAGGAACAGGTTAACGTTGAGAGACTCCTCAAAGAAATTTCCAGCAGGAGGCTTAGGAAGATTGTAGAGGCGGAGCTTAACAGGATTGCGATAGCCGGATCTTCCTTAACTCAGATAGAGAGAAGCTTTCTCAGCGACCTCCGGAGTCTTCTGATGAGCTACGAGGGGGGATTGAAAGATATATTAATGGGGCGCTTACCTCATGTAGACGCAAAGCCCCCACAAAAGGCGGGTCTTAAGGTGGTCCGGTTCCTCCAGGCAGTCCCTGCGATCATGGGGATTGACATGAAGACATACGGCCCCTTTGAGCCTGAGGACGTAGTATCCCTCCCCGTGGAGAACGCTGAAAACCTAATAAGGCGGGGCATCGCAAAAGAGGTCGATATTTAGAGATGAAGATTCCTAGTTCCATGCGGACCTACTGTCCAAGGTGCAATACCCACACAGATCACTCAGTCTCCATCTACAAGGCTGGAAAGAGGAGAGGCGCAAAGAAGGGGGAGAGACATCAGGCGAGGCGAAAGAAAGGCTTCGGCGGCCAAAAATTCCCTCTCCAACATAATCAGGCAAAGGTTTCCAAGAAGCAGACCCAGATGCTGAAGTGCATTGAGTGTAATTACACACTCCAGAGGAAGGGTATTAGGCTCAGGAAATTGGAGGTCGTTTGATGTCCATGAAGTGGGAGACACTTATACCCCGGCCATCCTCTAGGTTTCTCAGAGTCCGTTGCAGGACCTGCGAGAGTGAACAGATAATTTTCAGTCACACAACCCACGTCATTAATTGTAGGACTTGTGGGGAGATAATGGCTGAGCCGACTGGTGGAAAGGCAAAGATCCATAGTCCAATCTTAGCCGTTTTGGGGTAAACCGATTGAGCATGGGAAAACCCGAGTGGCCTGAGGTCGGGGACATCGTCGTCGTCACGGTCACGAGAATCGTGGGTCACGGAGCCTATGTTTCCCTCGACGAGCATAGGGGGAAGGAAGGGCTCCTCCATATTTCGGAGATTTCGTCTCGTTGGGTAAGGAACATCCGGAGCCACGTTAGGGAGCGGCAAAAGGCCGTCCTTCAGGTTCAGCGGGTCGATCCCTCTAAGGGCCAGATAGACTTATCTCTTAGACGAGTCAGCCAAGACGATAAGAGGAGAAAGCTGGAAGAGTGGAAGAAGCACCGCAAGGCCGAGACTCTCATAACGGCCGCAGCGGCCAAGCTCAAAGTTGACGTTAATGACTTCTATATCAAGAGGGGGACCAAGATAGTAGAGTACTACGGCAGCCTTTACGATGGCCTTGAAGCAGCTGCTAAGCGTGGGGCCGAAGCTCTTCATGAGGCCGGGGTAACCAAAAAGGCCTCTAAGATTCTCGCCGCGATCGCTTTGGATAAAATTGTTATCAAAGGTGTAACTATCCAAGGGGAGCTTGAGATCACATCTTTGGCCCCGAGGGGCATCAATGAGATTAAGGAGACGCTGAACGAGGCGCAGAATGTCGCAATAGACCTCAATGCCAAGGCTAGTATCTACAGCTTAGCCTCGCCGAAATACAGGATTGAGGTCACTGCAGAAGATTACAGGAAGGCAGAGATTGCCCTCGGCGAAGTGATCCAGTTCGCTACAGAGGCCTGGGAGGGTCAAGAGGGTAATATCTCATTCTCTAGAAGTTAGGGAGATTCACCTTGGTCTTGCTTCTAAGACGGTGTAAACTATGTGGCCTTTACACCCTCCAAACGGATTCTTGCCCAAAGTGCGGAGGGCCAGTCAAGCTTCCTTATCCCGCCAAGTTTTCATTGGAGGATAAATACCGGAAATACCGGCTTAAAATGCGTCGAGTTGGGCGCGATAAGGACAAAAAGACTGTTTCTGCATGATTCACATATGCTTTCCGTGTGGGGGAGCATTTTGAAACTTGTTTTTTACCATTACAATATAGGTGAAATGGATTATTAAGAGTTATATGAAGATATCTAGTACGTCCTTTGTTGAAGCGATTAAGATATGTGTGTGTGTTCTAAAAGGTGGGAGTCCTCGTCACAGGTTTCTCCCTCTGGATACCCAAAATGGGAGACTAAAGCGCGCGGAAACCTTTTTGAGGATGGCTCCGCGTAGAATTTGAAGCCTAGGCAACTGGGTTAAATCGGAGTAAAGGAGAACATATCTTAATGGAAAAAGATTACAGGGCTATGCTCGACAGGGCCTACGGGGAAATCCCTGAGCAAGTTAAGATCTATGAGAGGTGGACTGTCCCCCGCCCCGATGTAAGAAGCATTGGACGGCGAACCGTAATCATGAACTTCAAGTATATCGCAGACTATGTTGGTAGGGACCCGGAGCATCTTCTCAAGTTCCTCTCTGGGGAGATGGCCACATTGCCCCGATTCGACGGTACCCGGGCGATTTTCCAAGGCCGTTTCCGACGTGACTCCATCCGCAACCTTCTGGACGTTTACTCCGCCAAGTACGTGGTCTGCACCGTTTGTAAGCGACCTGACACCCAGATCGTGAAAGAGAGGCGCCTCTTCTTCCTTCAATGCGATGCCTGTGGGGCCCGGAGCTCCATAGGTGGGAAGTGAGACCGTTGGAAGAGGTCTACGTTAACACGATTCGCCAAGGACGGGACCTCTTGGTTGCGGTATGCGACGCGGAGATTTTGGGGATGACCCTGAAAGGGGGGAGAACCCCATTTGAGGTGAGTGAACGGTTCTATAAGGGTACCCTCTGCTGCCTCACGGAGGCTATAGAGGCTATGGGGAAGGCCACGATTGTTAACATGGTGGGAGTGAGGATCGTCAAGGCGGCTATCGAGTATAACCTTGTTCAGGAGGCAGGGATCATCTACCTCGGTGACGTGCCCCACGCCCAGATCGTCCACCTATAATGCCATAACCTCCATATACTCGAGACGCAAAGTCAAGCTGGTGTATTTTTTGCCGAGTTATAAGATAAAGGACGAGGGACTTGCAAACGACGGGACGCTCCTCATCGAATGGGCCAAGGCTCATATGCCGGTTCTGGCTCTGATAACAAAGCGATTCGAGAAGGAGAAACCCCTAAAGGGAGTCATTTTAGGGGCCTGCCTCCACGCCACCAAGGAGACAGCGGTCCTCGTGAAGGCCCTGGAAGCTGGGGGGGCTAAGGTAATACTCTGCGGATCTAACCCCCTCTCGACCAATGACGCCGTGGTTGCATCCTTAGTCAGTGACGGGACCTCGGTTTACGCGTGGAGGGAACAGACCTCCGATGAGTATTACTGGTGCGTCGACAAGGTGCTGGATCATAAGCCAAACTACACTACAGACGACGGGGCTGACTTAGTAAACGCCATTCACAGCCACCGCCAGGGCCTAATCGATAATATCAAAGGGGGAAGCGAGGAGACCACTACCGGTGTCATTAGGCTCAGGGCGATGGAGGCCGACGGGGAGCTCAAATACCCAATCATCGCGGTAAACGACACCGCCACCAAGCACATGTTTGACAATCAGTATGGTACGGGTCAGAGTACCATCGACGGCATCCTGAGGGCCACAGCCGTGTTGCTCGCTGGAAAAAACTTTGTGGTGGGGGGATACGGCTGGTGCGCTAGGGGCATTGCCGATAGGGCCAGGGGTATGGGGGCTAACGTCATTGTGACTGAGGTGAACCCGCTGAGGGCGCTGGAGGCGGTCATGGACGGGTTCCGGGTGATGACCATGGCAGAGGCGGCGAAGGTTGGGGACATCTTCGTTACGAGTACTGGGAACGTCCATGTCATCGACAGACACCACATCAAGGCGATGAAGAGCGGGGCCATCATGGCGAACTCGGGTCATTTCAACGTTGAGGTGAACATACCCGCCCTCGAGGAGCTGTCCACGGGGAAGCGGAGACTCAGGGATAGTCTGGACGAATACCAGCTCAAGGACGGCAGAAAGCTTTACCTCCTCGCAGAGGGGCGTCTGGTCAACCTCGCAGCGGCTGAGGGCCACCCAAGCGAGGTGATGGACATGAGCTTCTCCGACCAAGCCTTGGTTGCCGAGTGGGTGTGGACTGGGGATAAGCTTCCGCCGAAGATCTACGACGTCCCTAAGAGCATCGACGAGACCGTGGCGAAGCTGAAGCTGAGTAGTATGGGCCTCGAGATCGACACCCTCACCCAAGAGCAGGTCAAATACCTCACCTCCTGGAAAGAGGGTACAGTCTAACTTACCCCTTTTCCTTACTCATCCCTTTTTACTTAATTAGAATAAGCCTTTCAAATAGTGCAACTGTTTTCAATAACCTGATCTGTATTTTCCATGTGGTCCTATGTCAGAGGAAGAAGATGGCCCGAAGCAAAGGGATGTCCGGAACCCATCGGCGAGCACCCGGAACGTAGTCCACTGGGTCACACATGCAAGGGGAAAGGGGCTCGGGATGTGGGCCTGGCTCCTCCATCGGATAACCGGCATCATGCTCCTTGGGATCATCAGCCTCCACATATTGAAGAACCAGTTTGGCGTTCATGTCCCAGGTGGAAGGCTGGTTACCATTGACCTCCTTATCATCCCCGGGGCCTACCACGCCCTGAACGGGGTTCGGGTAATTCTCGTAGAGGCGTTCGATTGGGCTACTGTAAACGAAGACCGGCTCTTCATAGGGGTCCTTGGACTCACCCTCATCTTTTTAGCTCACTGGTTCGCCGTCGTCGGTCTCTGAGGGGCCTACATGAAGACGCACGAAATATTGATCGTGGGCGGCGGCCTTGCCGGGATTAGGGCGGCCATTGAGGCCAAATCTCTGGAGAGGGATGTGGCCGTTCTTAGTATGGTCTACCCTGTAAGATCCCACTCAGTCGCGGCCCAGGGCGGCATCAACGCGGCCCTTGGGAACGCCGACCCCTCCGATAATGTGGAGAGACACGCTTATGATACTGTGAAAGGTGCTGACTTCCTAGCGGATCAGGACGCCGTTGAGGTCCTCTGCAGGGATGCTCCCGTCAGGGTCCTGGAGCTTGACCGCTGGGGATGCCCCTTCAGCAGGCTTCCAGACGGGAGAATTGCCCAGAGGCCCTTCGGGGGGGCTGTCTTTCCCCGGACTTGTTACGCCGCGGATCATACGGGGCACGCGGTGATGTACACCATCTACCAGCAGGCTCTGAGGCTGGGCGTCGAATTCTACAATGAGAGAGTGGCCCTGAGACTCGCGGTGGACGGGGGAGGGGTCAAGGGTGTAGTTGCGCTAAACATCCGAACCGGGGAGCTGGAGGCTTACCAGACAGGGGCCGTGGTTATGGCGACTGGGGGCTCAGGGCGGATCTACTCGAGGACCACTAACTCTCATCACAGTATGGGTTACGGAATGGCGATGGCGTACTGGGCGGGAGCCCCCCTTATGGACATGGAATTCGTTCAGTTTCATCCTACAACCCTGTATGGAACCAACATTTTGGTCACCGAGGGGGCCAGAGGGGAGGGGGGCTATCTCCTCAACTCTGATGGGTGTCGTTTCATGAGGAAGTACGCCCCGGACAAGATGGAGCTTGCCCCAAGAGATATCGTTGCTCGGTCCATCCATACTGAGCTCTTGGAGGGAAGAGGCTTAGAGGGAGAATACATCCATCTAGACATCACTCACCTCGGGGAAAAGGCTATTATGAATGATCTCCCCCAGATTTGGGACCTTGCCCTCAGCTTCGCTGGGATAGACGCTCGGAAGGAGCCCATCCCCGTCCAGCCTGGACAGCATTATACCATGGGCGGCATTGAGGCCGACGTAGATGGCAGGACTAGGGTCGAGGGACTCTACGCCGCTGGCGAGTGCGCCTGCGTTAGTGTTCATGGCGCTAACAGGCTCGGGGGGAATAGTCTCCTCGATTGTATCGTCCTCGGCGCCAGGGCGGGCGTTGCAGCGTCTCAGGATGCGCCTTGGAGAGAATTCAGTGGGGATACTGCCATCGCCGCTGCACTTAAAGAGGCTGAGGATACCATTGCCTCCCTTCATGGGAAGGCCGAAGCCGGTGATTTTCTCAATCCCTACAGCATAATGGACGTAATGCAGATGACAATGTGGGAGAACACTGGTGTCTACAGGGAATCTGAAACCCTCAGCCGTGGAGTCTTTGGAGTTCAATCCCTCAGGAACGATTTTTATTCGAGGGCGGGGGTGCCCACGGGGTCAGGGATCTTTGACCTCAGTATCATCGACGCCCTGATGCTGGAGGGGATGCTCGACGTTGCCCTCACCATTGTGGAGGGCGCCCTTAGGAGAACGGAAAGCAGGGGGAGCCATTACAGGACCGATTACAGGGAGAGGGATGATGAGGGCTGGCTCAAGCACACCCTAGCCTTTTCCTCACCGGAGGGGCCTGTGTTTGAGTACAAACCCGTGAATATCATAAGGTGGCCCCCGGAGGTGAGGGAATACTAGATGGTCGCCAAACGGGATGAAGTTGAGTTTATAATCTATCGGCTTGACCCCACAAAGGACCAGGAAGCCTACTTTGTTGATTATAAGGTCCCTGTCCGCCCTGGGATGACGGTGCTTGACTGCCTAATTCATATCCAGAGGGAGCTCGACCCCACCCTATCCGTACGGTACAGCTGTAGATTCAAGATCTGCGGCTCATGTGCGATGCTGGTGGACGGGGTCCAGATGCTCGCATGCGAAACTCAGGTCTCCTCCTTAGGCTCTAGGATCCGGGTGGAGCCTCTCCCCCACTTCGAGGTCATCAAGGACCTTGTGGTGGATATAGATCCATTCCTAGAGCAAATTGAGGCCGCGATGCCCTTTATCCACCCCGACCCTGAGGTGGAGGCGCCTAGGGTCGACCCTGAGGAGTTCCGTAAATACAGATCCCCTTCGGGGTGTATATGGTGTGGAGCATGTTCCTCGTCCTGTCCCATCGCCGCTTCTGAGCCCTACTTCCTGGGCCCAGCTGCCCTCGCCCAGATCTATAGGTTTGTCGTTGATTCTAGAGACCTTGAGGAAACTAGGCGCCTGAGGCTGGCTCGGGCAGATAGCTCTGCCTCAGGGGTCTGGAGGTGCCATCATGCCTTTACTTGTGCAGAGGTCTGCCCAAAGGATATCAACCCCGGCCAACATATAGCTCAACTCAGGAGATTGATCCTCAGATCTAGGCTAATAGGAAGAACCTGAGACCTAAGGCTTAGACAATCCGTCTAGGTTCTGGAGCTTTACAACCTTGACCTCCTGAGATACCCGGTGACCATACCTCCTGTAATGCTCGCTAAGGTGGATGTATGCCTGCATTGCGCGCTGTGGATGGGTTTCTTCTAGTGCGCATTTCTAAATAAAAGATTATTTGTCCGGGTTCAAAGGTCATTGGAACTCTGTAGTTAGAGGATCAAATTATCATATAATCCAGGAAGTTTCATCTTTCCAAGTTTTCACCCTCATTTGTATGTTCTCTACCCCTTTTCTTTCGGTACCCTTGGAACCTTCGAAACCTCAATATTAAACCTGCAAATCGGCAATAAATCCGCTCTCACTTGCTAGAACACCAATCCCCTATAAGAGCAGCCCTTTTTCAGTGTCATAAGACGAATCATCAACTGTTATGACGTTCTCTCAACTCTTTTTCATAGAGCAGTATTGGTGGGAGAATATGTGTTTGTTTGTTGGTAAGCTACAACTAATCCTTTTTATTGATTACGAATTAGGGTTATAAGTGGTTTTTATGATGAGGAAGAGGAACGTAGGGGTCGTAGATCTAAGGAATCTGCGCTTCGTGTCTGATCCTCAGGTCTCTCCTAATGGAGAGCGGATAGCCTTCGTTCACACTACTATGGACTATGAGAAGAACGACTATATGAGCAGCCTTTGGACGGCAGATCTCAAGACAGGGCGGATAGTCCAGTTCACATCTGAAGTGGGGAAGTACAGGAACCCTGTTTGGTCTCCTGATGGAAGCCTCCTCCTTTTCACCTCCACCCCCCTTGGGAGGGAGACAAATACCTCCCATATACACGTAATACCCCTAGAGAGCGGCAAAGCGAGACCGATAATCGAAGTGGAAGGGGGCGCAGCCTCCCCCCGATGGTCCCCAGACGGCAGACAGATCCTTTTCACCTCCTCCTTTAGAGATGAGGCGCCGGAGAGCGACGTTATGGTCATTAAACATATAAAGTACAAGTTTAATGGCGTCGGTTATCTAGAAGGCAGGAGCAATCACCTTTTCACCGTCTCCGCTGAGGGTGGAAAACTCAAGCAGATAACTAGGGGCGAGTTTGATGTCAACGCCGCCGAGTGGCTGAATAACAGCAAAGACATCGCTTTCATAGGCAATCTTGAAGAAAACGCAGACATGACCCGAGATCAGTACATCTACTCCGTGAACGTGCGGGGAGGTGAGCCAAGAAGGCTGACGGATGGTCAAAGAGTCATTACTTCTCTCAAGCCCTCCCCCAAGGGTAATGTCATCGCTTACATTGGTCATGACTACAGGCGGCGGCTGTGGAGCAACCAAGACATCTGGCTTATCCCCACAGAGGGCGGGGAATCCAGGAACCTCACCCGGAGCTTCGATCAGGATATCGGGTACAAATTGAGCTGTGACATCAGGGTCCGCTCGCCTAATCCCAACCCTCAGTGGTCTGCGAACGCCGAGGCTATATACTTCAACTCGACGTATGGCGGCGCGGTCCGCCTCTACAGGGTGCCTAGCAGAGGCGGGGAGGTCGAGGTCGTCCTAGGCGGTATCGACCACAGCGTTGAGGCCTGGAGCATTTCAGGAAACGACGTTATCACCTACAATGCTGTTTCCACTATGTCTCCTACAGAGCTTTGGGTAAAGGAGGAGGACAAGCTGCGGCGGATCACTGATTTCAATAGTAGATACGTAAAGGAAACCGAGATTTGCGGCCACGAGAGGTTTGAGTTCAAGTCCTCTGGAGGCCACACTGTAGAGGGCTGGCTGATGAGGCCGCAGGGCCTCAAGGTGGATGACAAGTACCCCTTGGTGCTCTGCATCAGAGGAGGCTCTGCAGGGTGCTTCGGTTACGGCTTCATGCATCAGTTTCAGGTGCTGGCAGCCCAGGGCTGGGTCGTTATGTACGTCAACCAGTGGGGGAACGGTGGTTATAACGAGGAGTTCCAAGGGGAGGTTTCAGGCCACTACGGTAAGCAGGAGTACGCAGACCTTATGGATGCCGTTGATCACGTGCTAGAGCACTATAGTTTCATCGACCCCCAGAGGTTGGGTGTCATGGGCAGCAGCATGGGTGGTTTCTTGACCAACTGGATCATATCACACGACAATCGATTCAAGGCGGCCATACCCCAGGCGAGTACATGTAACAGGTACAGCCACTTTGGCACCAGTGACATCGGATGGACTCACGGAAAGTACGATATGGAGGGAGTGCCCTGGGCCGATGAGGAAAAATACCTTTCCATGTCGCCTATAAGGTATGTGGCTTCGGTGAAGACGCCGACGCTAATCATCCACAGCGAGTTGGACTACAGATGCACCCTAGACCAAGCTTGGCAGTGGTTCACGGCTCTCAAGGTCCTCGGCATCCCCAGCGAGATGGTCATTTTCCCGGGGGAGAGTCACGGCATACACAAGCCGAAGCACAAGGAGGAACGGCTCAACCATATAATCCGCTGGTTTAAAAAATACCTCTAGTTTCTTCTTCTCTTTTTCGACACCGCTCGCAATTAAAGATATAGGTCATCACCATGTACGCTGCGCATAGCGTTGATTCAGATATAGTGATCAAACCAGCGTGTGTGTTATTCTCATTACTTTCCTAGATGTATGCATTAGTGTGCATGTTCACGTCATGACTTGACGTTCATAAAGTGACGAAATAGTTACTTAGAATTCTTCTGAGCTCGGCGTTTATCCATGAATTTTAAGTTCTTTAAATATTTGAAATTATGTGGATTTTGAGGGGCTAGTCGCATTGATTATGTACGCGATCCAGGACTGACCCGCCCTCCTTAGGTGGCTGGCATTATGCTCTGGTAGGCGTCAATCTCCGTGGCGGATTCAATATAGGTCTCTCCCTTCTTTCCCGTTTCCAACGAGCCGTAGACTATCACCTGAGTCCTCCAAGTAGGATATTTAACGAAGTTTCTCTGCCCGTACGGGGTGTGAACAGCTTATGATGAGCAGGATTAGGAGGAACTTGATATAGGCCACTGTTTCTAATTGGTTTATCTTTAAGAGGAGAAAAATGTTTAGCTGTCTTTTACTCTTTTCAAGTGAGACATGAAATTTGATAGTGGATAATAATCATGGTCCGTTCTCTAGGCCGGAATCTTCTCACTCTTTTTGATGATCCCCGCTATGATAGCGGTGGAGGCATAACTATGGGCAATCGCCATTATCCAGAGGGGGTCAAGGGTTTTGATTACCATGTAATTCCTAATAAGGGCCAGCGTGAGGGCGCTAATGCCGAGGCCCCAGACCAGCCAGAATACCCTATATTTTTTTTTCTGATCCATTGATTAACCTCGAAACTCAAGCATCATTTAAATCTATTTCCATATGTGATTGTTGCAAATAACATTTAGATTAAACAGGTACTTTACACACCTTGCAACTCTTTTATTACTCTACAATGCTATCTGTAGATATTCTAAAAGCATGTGGGATTGAGGTCGAGATGATAGACTGGGATCCTGCGTTTGAATAAGTTGTTAATCATACACCCCTCTGATCTAGAAGATACACGTTCCCAGGGGATCATGGCCTTGCGGTTCTATCCTTGGGTCAATCAACTAGCTGACAATGATTCTTGGCATCATTCCCTAGTGCCAGTTTTCCAGGAAAAAGACCTTATGTACTAAGCATCCTATGTTCATGGTCTATCATCCAAAGCAAAATCTCTGATATTGCGCAGATGTTTACACCAATCCTCACTAACCTAGCGGCCACTGAGTCGTACGATGCATTAGTTACTATTTTTTAATGGAAATGGGTCTAGGAAACGGCGTTACCTAACCCTGAGTCAGCCCTGCTGCTTTCAACGACTCTTCTGACCTCTTCCACTGCGGCCTGGTCCTCCAAGGTTGACGTGTCTCCCACGGCTTCCCCCTCAACTATGGCCTTGATGACCCGCCGCATGATCTTCCCGCTCCGGGTCTTTGGCATACTCCTTACAAAGTAGATAGCTGCTGGAGTTGCTAGGGGACCGATCACCTTTCTCACATGGAGCCTCAGCTCTTGGGCGAGCTTAGGGCTGGGCTTTTTCCCCACTCTGAGGATCACGAGGCCGATGGGCACCTCCATTTTTATTGGGTCCTTTATGCCCACGACGGAGGCTTCCGCGACAGCTGGGTGGCTAACTAGGGCGTCCTCGAGCTCGATGGTTCCCAGCCTGTGCCCTGCAACCTTAAGGACATCGTCGCTTCTGCCTAAGAGCCAGTAGTAGCCGTCCTTGTCTTGGACGGCGTAGTCTCCGGTGTAGAAGCGGTCCCCGTTGGCGTTAGGGTATCTGTTCCAGTAATAGTCTAGATATCTTTGGTCGTCTTTGTATAGAGTCATGAGCATGCCAGGCCAAGGCTTCCTGATGACCATGTAACCTTTTTCCCCCGCAGGCACAGGGTCCCCGTCCTCGTTGACCACTATGGGGTCTATTCCAGGCATAGGGAATGTGGCTGAGCCCGCCTTCAGGGGCAAGAGCTGGATGCCGGGGGCAGGGGCGATCATGAATCCCCCGGTCTCAGTCTGCCACCAGGTGTCAATGATAGGGCAACGCTTCTTTCCAATGACTCTGTAATACCATCTCCAGACCTCTGGGTTAATAGGTTCCCCGACTGTGCCCAGGATCTCTAGGCTGCTAAGGTCAGATTTTGCGGGGATCTCGTCCCCAAACTTCATTAGGAGCCTTAATAGTGTGGGGGATGTATAGAACTTGTTGACTTCGTAACTCTCGATCATCCTCCACGTCCTCCCGGGGTCAGGGGTGTCAGGGGCCCCCTCATACATCACGCTGGTGAGGCCCAAGACCAAGGGGGCAAATACGATATAGCTGTGGCCAGTAACCCATCCTACGTCGGCGAAGCACCACCAAACGTCCTCATCTTTCACGTCGAATGCCCATTTCAATGTGGAGGCCGTATATGTGAGATATCCGCCGGTGCAGACCTGGACTCCTTTGGGTTTCGCGGTGGTTCCCGATGTGTATAGGACATATAGGATATGGGACGAGTTCACTGGCACAGGTTCGACGTATTTCTCCTTTGCCTCTGCTATAGCATCGTGGTACCAGATATCCCTGTCAGGCTTTATCTCCACGCCGTGTTTAGTCCTCTCCACAGTGATAACTTTCCTGACGCTAGGGCACTGGTCTGCGGACTTATCTACGACCCCCTTTAGGTCGATGACCTTATTTCGCCTAAAAACTCCGTCAGCAGTTATAATGATCTCCGCCTCGGTGCTCCGAATTCTCTCTGATAATGCTTTGACGCTGAAGCCGGAGTAGACTTGAGTGAATGGGGCTCCTAGGCGGGCGCACGCTAGCATTGCAACGGGGAGCTCTGGGATCATGGGCATGTACATCGCGACGAAAGTACCCTCCTTCACTCCCAGCTCCTTTAGGGCAGAGGCGAATTTATTGACCTCCCGGTATAACTCACCGTAGGTAATCACTCTCTTGTCTCCGGGCTCACCTTCCCAAATGTAGGCGACCTTGTTCTTTTTCGCCGTGGCTACATGACGGTCTAAACAGTTGTAGCTTGCATTTAGTTTTCCACCGTTGAACCAGCGGGCATGCCTATCCTCCCACTCTAGGACTCTGTTCCAACTCTTGAACCAGTCGAGCTGCTTAGCCTCCTCGGCCCAGAATGCATCGGGGTCCGCTATGGAGGCTTTCCAGGTCTCCCTCAGCTTTTGGTTAGGTTCAAACTTTTCATCCACGGGGAGCGCTGCAAGAGTATCTTCGCTCATGAAAGGCCAAGTCTAATTAGCAGCAAGTTAAATATAACTTTTAGAATTTCTCCTTTTTTCCAATTTCTACGATTGATTAACCAAGCGAGTCTTTCCCTGAATGTTTAAAGAAGATCAGGATGTGCGATAAAACCACTTATCTATGCTCTGTTTGAATCTTGTATACGCCGAGATAAAAGGAGGCCCTTGTTCCTTCTTCGTTTCATTATTATCGGTGGATCTCCTGTTTTTTTATTGGGTAAATAGGGACCGTTCTTTTTCCGTTTATATCGCGCGCAGGAAATCTGATACAGGTTGATATTAATCCACATATGATGTTTGTACACGCGAGTGTCTGAACTTGGTGTCATCCGTCAGTCTAAGGTCTTCTTTCTTTTTGGCTCCTTGACTCCCAAGGCGAAGATCCCAGCGCCTATTAGCCCAAAGACCATACTTAGCTGGAAGGGGAGGTTGGGACTATAGGTTTGCCAAAGCCATGCCCCTACTATAGAGGAAGGGGCACCGAATATTCCAGTGACGGTTCCGATGGTGCCCATCACTGTCCCTCGTTTTGACTTTTCCACGAGGTCTGTGACAAGGGCATCCCAGGCGGGCCCCCCAGCGAAGTTGTTGGCACCACCCCCCAGGGCGTCCCCGACACTGCTCAGGGAACGGGCGAGATAATATGTGGGGAAGTTGTATGTGAGGGTGATCGCGCCCATCGTGAGTGGGGTTATTATTCTAGATGCGAGGATGAGAGGCTTTCGCCCGTAGCGGTCGGCGAACATTCCCCCTGGGAGTGCCATGGCCGCAGTGATAAGTCCCACAGTTGTTTGGACAAGGCCGAGCTGGGTGTTTGTGATCCCCACGACCTCAACTGCATAGATGGGGAGGAACTCCCGAACCATTCGAACCCCGAAGCTCCCCATTACGGCGACCACCACCATAATCCACATGGATCTAGGAAGATTGAATTTCTCGGCGAGTGACGCACGCATGCCCCGCTTTTCCTCCTTAGTGATCTTAGGTTTGTCGTCCACCAAGGTCTCGGTAATGACCCTACTCCTTACCACTGTCACAATGATAGAGACAATGACTGTAAGGAAAAGGAATACTCTGACTCCTTTCCTATAACCTAGGGCATCCATAACCACTCCACCGATGATGGGGGAGACGATTCTGGGGATTGAGATGATCATCCGGAACGCCCCGAAGCCAGCGCCCCGCTGCATCTCGGGGAGACTGTCAGCAATAATGGCGTTATACGCTGGCATGTAGATGCTCGCGGCCCCATTTATTAGGAGCCCAGGAATAATGTGGCGCCAGTCAGCGGCTAGAATGAATATTAGAGGGGGGATGATCCGCAGCGCGGTGCCGTAAACTATGATCTTCCGGCGGCCGAATCTATCGGCTAGGAGCCCCCCGGGGAGCTGGAACAGGAGGCGCTCCGAGGACTGGATCATTGCAAGCAGGCCTAGAGCGGGGATGGATGCGTTTAGCTCAGTCTTGAGATAGAGGTTCCAGAAGGGGCGCCAGCCCTGCTCCATGAGGGTAAACGCCGAGGTGGTTAGGGCGATGGTGAGGATATTCCTGTTAGAGAAAACATCCTTTGTGATGCGAAAATAGGATTTACTTGTCATGTCATGCAACCCTCAGAACTTCTTTCTGTCGGTTTCCCCTTCCCCTTTAATGATTGTTGTGCCGGGTTAGTCCATAAAAAGTAATATTATGCCTTAATCCTTCTCCAATCCATAACCTAGAGTTGTGTTCCATAGATTTCTTAACGTACAAATCCATCGTGGCCTCCATTATGGCGGCGGGTGTCCTGTAGGTGGTCTTCAACGTGGAGGGAATTTCCTTTTCCGTGGTGCAGATGGGGGCCCACCGTGGGAGGGGCTCTAGGCGTTCGGGACAAGCTTTGGGCTCTCCCCCCACGTCACAGGGATCATATATAGCCTCGCCTCTAATCTCCCGGAACCTCCCCTTCTATCCACTCCTCATAACCACCAAGCTTATCACACCCAAAGAACGTCCCCCCCTCTATGAAGTTTGACTCAAGGCGCAGCCCCGTCTACACCACCCATGGTATGGTAGCCTCAAGCCAGCCCCTCGCTTCTGCGGCGGGCCTGCATATCCTCCAGGTCGGTGGCAATGCTGCGGACGCTGCTGTCGCCACCGCAGCGGCCCTCAACGTCACCGAGCCCTCCTCTACGGGTATCGGAGGGGACTGTTTCTGTCTTTATTACCACGCCGAGAAAGGGCGGGTGCTGGGTCTCAACGGCAGCGGTAGATCCCCTGCAGCCCTCACGCCAGATCTTCTATACAACTTGGGATATGACACGATGCCTCGGAATGGGGTCTATACTGTCACCGTTCCTGGGGCCGCAGCAGGCTGGGTCGACACCCTAGAATGCTTCGGCACCATGGAACTCGGCAAAGTGTTGGAGCCGGCCATCAGACTCGCGGAGGACGGATTCCCCGTTGCCCCTCTCACAGCCAGGGCGTGGGCCCTTGGAGTATCGAGCCTCAAGTCGGGTCCTCACTCCGAGGAGATGCTAATTGACGGCCGGGCCCCCCGAACAGGAGAGCTCATGAGGAACCCAACCCTTGCCCAGACCTTCCGCACTCTCGCCGATCATGGGAAGCAGGGCTTCTATGAGGGCCGGATCGCCGAGGCGATCGTAGAGCTCCTAGACTCTAAGTGTGGAGTCATGACAACGGAAGACCTCAAATACCACAAAAGTACATTCCCCGATCCCATTAGCGTTGACTACAAAGGCACCGAAGTGGTAGAGATCCCCCCCAACGGCCAGGGGATCACCGCATTGATAGCCCTAAACATCCTTGAGGGGTATAGCTTGGAGGGAATAAAGCACTCCAGCGTCAGTCACCTCCATACTCTCATAGAGGCGATGCGGATCGCCTTCGCCGACGCCAGATGGTACATTGCTGATCCTGACATCGTTCACGTCCCGATAGATGAACTCATCTCCAAGGGCTACGCAGCGGAGCGCCGGAGGCTCATAAACTCCGCCGCAGCCTTAGTGACCGTTGGGAGGGGGAGCCCCTTTGCAGGATCGGACACTGTCTATTTCTGCACAGTGGACGGTGAAGGGAACGCGTGCAGCTTCATCAACAGCAACTATATGGGCTTCGGGACGGGCCTTATACCCAAGGGCTGTGGGTTTACCCTCCAGAACCGAGGAGCCAATTTCACCTTAGAGAAGGGCCATCCCAACAGATTGGAGCCCGAAAAACGTCCATACCATACGATCATCCCTGGTATGATGCTCAGGGACGGGCTTCTTCACGGTCCTTTTGGAGTAATGGGGGGCTTTATGCAGCCCCAGGGTCACGTTCAGGTTGTGGTGAATATGGTGGACTACGGAATGAACCCCCAAGAGGCCCTCGATGCCCCTCGCTTCAATATCGTTGACGGCACCAGCGGGGGCAACATCCTCCTCGAAGAGGGGATTGCCCCGGAGACCATAGCCGCCCTCACAAGTTTGGGCCACAAGGTGGTCCCCGCCTCTGGGTACACCCGTGTATCTTTCGGGAGAGGTCAGATCATCCTCAGGGACCCTGAAACAGGGATTCTATGCGCGGGCTCCGACTCCCGGGCCGATGGCCAGGCAGTTGGCTGGTGAAGGCCCAATTTACTAACCACCCCCTGGCATCCTCTCATTTATCTAAGGCGGTCCCCCAAGAGAGAAGAGTATTTTCCGATCCAGCCCTATTCTTATGTTGGGACTAATATTCTTCGTTGCTTCCATGGGCCTATCTTCTAGCAGCTTCATGGTTGCCTTCGTCGTCATAAGCCTCTAGATGGAGAGTCTCATTGATCAATACGACAGGACGCACATGACAGCGTATAGCCGCGTGAGCAAAGTCTTCTTTACTGCTATCACCACGCGCGAACTGAGATCCACTTTATCTGAAAGCAAATATACACCGACCTTTCTCTAGCTCTACCATATGAAGCTCGTTACATTCAAGATGCACACCGAGGAGAGAATCGGGGCCCTCGTGGGCGCCAAGGTGTTAGATCTTACCTCAGCTTATGCTGTGTACCTGAGGGAGGCACACGGGAGGATGAACGCTTGCATATTGGCCCTTGGCCTCATCCCGCCATCGATGAGAGCCTTCCTAATTGGCGGAGAGGTGGCTATGGAGGCTGCGAGGGCGACCCTCGAGTACATGGCGGACCAGTCTGGGGACAAAGAGGGCCTAGATGGAGAGAGACTTTGGCTTAAGCTTGAAGAGGTAAGGCTAGAAGCACCTATTCCTTCACCGGGGAAATTGTACTGTACTGCAGTGAACTTCTACGGCCATGCGACAGAGAGTATAAAGGATCCTAAGGCAAGGGCTGCGGAGATAATAAGGCTCAAAGGGATGAAGCTGAGTGTCCCCGATATTTTCCAAAAACCCCCCGGGCTAGTGGTGGGCCCCCAAGGGCCCGTAATCAAGGTGCGGGCAACAGACAAGATGGACTATGAGTGCGAACTCGCGGTGGTCATAGGAAAGCAGGGGAAGTACATCTCTCAGGAGGAAGCATATGATCATATCGCGGGTTATACCATCCTCATCGACGTGAGTGCTCGGGACCAGGGGTTCCCCCAAGACGTGGACTTTAGGCTATTCAAGAACGACATCAACTGGACTAAAGGGAAAGGAATGGACAATGCCGGTCCCATGGGCCCATGCATACTAACCCGTGACGAGGTCCCAGACCCCTACGACCCGCCCATGAAACTCATAACTCGGGTGAACGGGGATACGAGGCAAAACGGGGATCTATCCACGATGATCATCAGGATACCCCGGATCATTGAGTACCTTTCTAATGGAACCACTTTAGAGCCTGGGGACATCATCTCTACAGGGACAGTGGCCGGGGTAGCCCGCAGCTGGCCCAACGGGTACCTTGATGTTGGGGATGTCCTGGAGTGTGAGATCCCCTCCATTGGGATTCTAAGGTATGAAATTGTGGGGGAATAGCCACCCATAAACCATTTCTGGAATAAAACATCGTTGCGGACCCTGCGCGAAGGGTAAACCCCAGCTGGCTGGTCATTTCCTTCCACCTGCAATCCTCACAGAGTCCGGATGCCTTCTCAAAAAGTACATTGAGGCGATCCCCACCAGAGGGCCCACACCCAAAATCGTGAACCCATATCGCCACTTAACCATCCCAACGTACCACGGCACCATCCGGATGGAGAAGATCGTCAAAAGGAATCCCAAGGCCATCTGCAGGGTCAATGCCGTCCCTACATATCCCTCCTCCGCCAACTCTGCCACCATCGCCGAATATTGTGGTGAATCAGGAATCACTACTACTCCCCACGCCACTGCAACAGCCAACGCTAAATACGGATATTCGAAAAAAAAACCTATCACCAGGGAAATCAGCCCGCTCAAGCCCAGAATACCCCCCGTAAAAACTGTACGCCCACATGAGTCCGCGATTCTCCCCCCTACTCCCGTAGCCACCGCCCCGAACAGGAACACCAGGAAAGCCCCTACTGACACGAACCCCATGGGGTCCGAACTCGGATAAGCCCCAAGATACGACTCTCTCAGGAACACTGGCACCCAGACCCACATTGCGTAGAGTTCCCACATGTGTCCGAAATAACCTACGAACACTAGTTTCTGAGCTCCGTTCCCCAGTATCTCCGCAAATTTACCCACCTCAAAATTTACGGCCCCCACCCCATGAGGCCCTTCCCGGAAGAGTTGCCCGACTAGTAACCCCCCTAAACCCGCCAACCCTGACGATGCAAGCATGGTACCTCTCCAGCCCGGGAACCCCAGCATCCCTATCAGGTAAGGAAGCCCAGAACCTAGGGTCAATGCACCCACCATCACTCCCAGCGCTAACCCCCGGTCCTCTTGAAACCAGGAGGCCGCTAGCTTCATACCCACGGGGTAGACCCCTGCTAGGAAGAAACCCGTCAAGAATCGGAATAGAATCACCACCCCCAAAGACCACCCCAAAGCAGCGACCCCATTAGCAAGCCCCCCTGCCAACGCGGAGGCCACGTAAACACTCCTTGCGTCATAGACGTCTGCCACGTTCAGGAAGGCATAAACTAAACATCCCACCACGAACCCTCCGGTGAGCCCCACGCCCAAGAGAGCCCTACCATGCCCTGAGGCATCAAAGACGGATGCTAACTGGGAGGTAACCGTACCAGAGCTGAACCATAACGTGAGCCCAAGGAATAGGGAGATTGATAGGACGAGGAGAGCTCGCCCTCTGGAACCATTTCCCTCCACAGATCAAGATGATCCACCGATGATAATAACGGATTCCCCCGTCGGCAACAGCTAAAATGATTGACCTCCATACCTTTACGGGAAGATCCCCTGGCAAGACTCACGTTATTGGCGACAATAGTGAGACTCTCAATGCGTAACTCTGGGGGGCTGAAAGTCGAGGGAAGGGCTAAGACGTTGTCAATCCTAGGATCAGAATCAATCGCCACATGCTTCAAATCGGGTTTTCCCTGAATCATGTTCCGGATATTTCATCTTGAACTGTCTCGTTGAAAGCTTTACAGATCCGCATTGGAGTTTATGATACGCCTACCCCCTCTATCTCTAATTTACTCATTCATCGCCTGTCATATCCTCGAGAATATCTACTGGATTACTTTCGACGAAGCAGGCATAACTGCTCAGGGGATCAGCGGTGGTAGCTACCTGCGTCGCCTCCCCCTAGAGAACGACCGCGGTGACTCTGAAGAACGTTAACTCACAGATAAAGGACAATGGTAAGAGCGTTGAACCGGCATCCAGCAGGAAAGCGACTTTTATATAAACACGTGAACGCTTACCAACATGACCCTAGATGGAACGACGTCTCCCTACAGGCTTATCCCCGCTAGATGATCTACTGGGGGGAGGGTTCAGGTACGGATCCGTCTCCCTCATCTATGGTGAGGCCTCTACGGGGAAAACAACTATTGCCTTCACAAGTCTGGTAAGACACCTCGAGAGAGACCCTTGGGCTAAGGCCTACTACATCGACTCAGATAACAAGCTCTCTACACGACGGCTAACCCAGATCACCAAGGACCCTAAGGCCCTGGAGCGCCTGCTCATCTGGAGATCCATGAGCTTCCATGAGCAGGGCAGGACCATTGAGAGCCTCTCCGACCTCCTTCACAACGGGAATATTCCCATCGTAGTCGATTCAATAACAGGGCCCTACCGCCTCGAGACAGGGCGCTCTGAGAGGACATTTAGATCTAATAAAGAGCTTAATCGGCAGTTGGGCTTTCTCTCAGAGACCGCTAAAATCAAAGACTCAGCAATACTCGTCACAGGGCAGGTCCACAGCATCTTGGATAGAGACCCCCCGGAGGTGGAGCCTGTGGCCCAGAGACTCCTAAGATATTGGTCAGACACCATCCTAAAGCTTGAGACCACCTCAATGCAGGGGGTACGCCAGGCGATCCTCAAGAAACCCGGAGATGAGCAGAGGTCATGCAGATTCAAACTGGGGGAGACCGGCATCGAGGAGGCCTAAATACCATGAACCTCCCTCTCTTGACCTGGTTCGCGGAGACCGTCTACATCTACCTCCCCGCCTACATAGCTAACGCAACCCCTGTGGTGCTGAGCGGCGATGGCCCCCTTGACAAGGGCAAGAACTGGGTCGACGGAAAGCCCCTCTTCGGGAACCATAAGACCCTCCGGGGGACTATCTCTGGTCTCGCAGCTGGTTTCCTCATTGGTCTAATTCAGGGGAGCCCACTCAAGGCCGCCCTACTCTCCATCGGAGCGATCGGGGGCGATCTTATCGTGTCCTTTTTCAAGAGGAGAGCGAATCTTAAGCCGGGAGCACTCCTCCCCATCGCCGATCAGATGGGGTTTATCGTCTTCGCAGTGATCCTTGTTGGATTTACTGCTCAGGCGCCCAGATGGGATCAGGCCGTAGGGATCCTAATCGCGACTCTCCCTATCCACTACCTCAGCAATATAGTAGCTTGGACTCTCAAACTTAAGAGCAATCCATGGTAACCGCGTGCATTTCCGTACTCCCTATATCCGTATCAGTAACCAACCGCACGCGGAGGGGCTAATATGATTGCTAGGGAAGGACTACTATATTGGTGCATCACCTTCTTGTTATAATCTATAGCTTTATAATCAATCGGGGGTAGATTATCCAGGTTCGTTGTCAGAGGGTCGGTTGACGATGAGGATACCGGCAAGGTTGTTGAGGACATCACCCACTGCATTCTATAATGGGGGCCATAGGCCCTCCTGAGGTGAAACAGGCCCTTGTCATCCAGAAGAAAGATGCTTGCCGCTGATGAAGAAATCGCCAACAAGCTCGTCGAGATCGCCAAGAGGCGGGGCTCTACGGTCTATAGCACGCTTAACGAGATCCTTGAGCAGGTGCTCCGAGCGGATGGAATGGGACTCAGTCTCAATAACATCATCGAAAACCGGGAGAAGATTGAGAAGGCCAAGACCCTGGGCTTTACTTTCACCGTAGAAAAGCTTCTGTACGAGGTGGTAGGGCTCGCCTATGAGAAGGCCAGGGATGAGCTCGCTGAGATCTGGCATGAGACTGGCAGGTGGTATGGAAGGTATTTTGCTGATAAGGGGGGCGATCCTGTACCCTCCTTCAAGAGTGCCTTGGAACTTCTCTCCTTGGGGAAACCTGTCACCAGCATCGAGAAGCAGAATGGGGGGCGCATCGTGATCTCCTGCGTTGGGGAGATGTACACCGACGGGTTCACCGAGATGCATGGCCTCTTCATTAGGGGAGTCATGGAGACTTTCGGCTGGGAGCATACAGAGACTGAGAATAGTAAAGGGATGATTCGGCTCACCTTCACGAGCCCACGGTGAGCATGATGATCCCTGAGACAACGTCTGATAATAAACTCCTATCTCTGCCTGAGGAGCTGCTGGACCGGCTCCAGCGGGCGGCTACCCGAAAGGGGCTGTCCCTGGCTGCGTACTCAGCGGAGAACCTCGAGGAGGCCCTGAGAGCCGAGGACATTTTGATGCCCTTAGGTGAGGCCGTTGAATCACACCGGATTCACCGGGTCCAGCTTGCTGCCGGGGCGATCCAAGTTCCCCGCCAGACTCTCGATAAGGTAGTTAAGGCCTTATACTCTACTGAAAAGGAGGTTACTCTTTCTGACTGGGACGAGGCTGGGAGATGGAACGGGGAGTATCTCCGGACCCTTTTCGGTGAGAATGCTATCGACGTGATCGGAGGGGCGTTGAAGGTCTCCTGGAACCTTGACGAGGTTGAGATGACGCACGACGAGATGAAAGTTGAGCTAAGGTTTGCCTCATTCTCCCTCTCCGAGGAGATGACAGAGCTCTTAGTTAGCTATGTTGTAGGTCTTATGGCTCCGCTAGGCTACGAGAAGGATGAGATTCACTTTATTAGGGGTCTCGCAAAGTTGAGCTTCAAGAGGGTTTTTCATACCTATAACAGACGGTGAATCAGGGTTTATTGTTACCTGTTAATTTTTATCTCAATTGGGGTTGGTTTTAACGTATTTATTAAAGCCCTAAATCTTTTAATCCTTCTATTTTATGGGATATGAGGAGTATAGGTCTTGCTTAGGGTTTTTATACCAGTTTATATGGATGCTAAGACCCTATATTTACTCTGCAACCCCTATTCTTTCCTGTTTCAACCATTTTTTTGCGTGTGTTGTATACACAGGATAGGTTCCTGTAGACATAGACTTAAGTAATCGATTTATGCTTTTCAACCAATCGTCGAGTAGGGTGGAGGTTACTCTTTGAGTATAATTCATCTCTGGCTCGAACGATAAATAAAGAGTGAAAAGAAAAATGAAAAAATACTCTAAAAAGATTTTATCAATATTCGTACTAACAATTCTAACCCTTTCGTTCGCTATGCCATTCATATCTGTCTTAGCCACAACCGTAGTTCCCGATGATACTACTGTCCAAGTTGGAGATATTATCGGTATTAGTGGTGCAGCATCCTCTGTTCCAGGCTCTACAGTCTCAGCTTACTGGGACCTAGTGACTGGTGGCACAGTTCTAAACACAACCACGGTCGCCAACGACGGAACATATGAAATGGATGTTCTTGTACCCGATACACCGGCTGGCACCTCCTATATTTGGGTGAGTGACACCGTTGATAATGCAATGTCTCAAGCCATAACTGTCAGTCCAGAGATTGACCTAAATATTGACAGTGGGATACCTGGTGACGATCTCATCGTTACCATTACAGGTTTTTTCGCTGATCAAGAAGACGTAAACACCACCTTCTGGAATGCTACTTACACCAACCCAATAGTAAATAACTCGGAGACAGATGCAAACGGTGGTGTCGCAATCACCTTTGACGTTCCCGATGTTAATTATGGGGTTTATACAATCAACGTGACAGATGGCAATAACACTTCCACTCATAGTTTCACGATCGGCGCAGCTATTACCCTCACAGAGGATGAGGGCCCCGAAGGTTACCAAGTTACAATCACGGGGAGAGGCTTTACTGCGGATGTCGAAATCAATGAGACCGCTGTAGATGGTTATGTCGCATGGAATTCAGCAGTAGCTTTAGCCGCAAATATCATGAACATCACAGATGATGATTTCACCGTAGACGATGACGGAGCGTTCACCGGAACTGTCGTTATACCCTCCGCAGGTGAGGGCAAATACCCCATCTCTGTCACAGACGGCACATACACGGCCTACGCCAATTTCACGATTGGCAATGGCGGTGAATCTACGATAACGGTCTCACCGACTCACGGAGTCCCGGGAACCACGGTCACCGTGACCGGGGTTAACTTCACCCAGATAGAAGGCAGTGATATAACCGTCTCCCTTGCCACATCATCAGTAACTGCCGATGTGGAAGCTGACGGTACATTCAGTGCAACCCTTACGGTTCCATCAGCTGTCTTCACTACTTACGTGGTAACTGCTCAGGATCTAGTATACGGTGTGAGCGATACAGGCACCTACAAGATAGGTCTCATGTCTATGACTTTAGGCACGAGTTCTGGAGACGTAGGATCTGGTGTAGTCGTATCCGGAGTTGGCTTCGAGGCTAGTGGAAAGTATAACGTCACAATGGGTGATACACTCGTTATACACAACGGCAGTATAGCCGCCAACGAGTTCCTATCCGATACGTTTTACGTACCAAGCATGGCCGCTGGCTCTTACACAGTGACCGTTACAGACGCAACCAACTCGATGTCTACCTCCTACGAGGTAACTGAAGACACGTCTCTGTCTGGGTCACCAATCGAGGTTGCAATCGGTCAAAACTTAACGCTAACCGGTGAGGGCTTCCTTGAAACGGATGCAACCGCTGTAACCGTTATGTGGGCTAACTCTACCGATAGCGCGGATGTTACTGGTGATGTATACACTGCTGATA